>NZ_JAVKEA010000096.1:0-40541 GCF_040221695.1 Coleofasciculus sp. E2-BRE-01
TAATTGTCTTTGAGATATCGGTGTATTGTGATAGGTGTCCAAGATTTTCTTTCGGAAATCTAGTGAATAGGCTTTCATGTTTAGAAATTCAAGATAATTTTATCTCAAACATTGTACCCCATACTTTCGCAATCTGCTATATTGCGAATTGCCCGCCCAATCATGTTCAGGTAGCGCAACTTACCATCGGGACGAGTGAAGCGCACGTCTACATCGTAGGGTGTCCCCTCCTTAATTAAGCGATCAATTGCCCGTTGCAAGACTTGCTGATCCTGATCCGGATAACACTGAAGCCATTCCGCAAAACTGGGTAACTCTCCCTGGGGATCAAAGCCATAAATATGGAATAATTCTGCTGACCATTCTGGTTGTAGGGTTCTCGGATCACCGTCTGCTTTGATATCAATCTCCCAATTTCCCACTTGGGCGAGACGCTGGGCTTCTAATAGTTTTGCCTGATTTTGACGCAGGGCTGCCTCTGTTTTCATCCGCCCCGTTACTTCGACAATCACCCCGCCCACACCTCGACCATCGGTGCGAAAATTAACCGGGTAGTAACTCGCCATCCAGCAGCGTTCCTGATGCTGAGACACAGGGGTAGTGCCGCGAATCTCCACCTCGTTAACGGATTCATTGGTGTCAATTACCTGACGTAAACAGGGTTCAATCTGATCAGCTAAGTTAGGGACAATCTCACCCACAGTTTTACCCAGATGTTCTTCAATCGAATAGCCATTAATCTCGGCTAAGGTTTGGTTAATTCGTACAAATCTCAGGTTGTCATCAAATAAACAGAGTCCCACGGGACTGGCCGCATATAAGTTTTCTAAGATGGTGTTGGCTTGTTGCAGTTGGTTCTGAACCTGTTTTAGTTCATTAATGTTGATAAACGTCACGACAACCCCATCACTCTGATTTTGGTCGCACAGATAGGGATTGACCCGCATCAACAGATAATTATTCGATGAGGTGAGTCTCACTTCTTGTTCAACATTCTCTTGGGTTTCTATAACCTGTTCCAGAATCTCCAGCAAGTTCGGACACTCTAAATTATTGGTCAGATCAGCTAAAGGACGACCGACATCCGAAGCGCGGAGATTAATCGCATCGGTAGTGGCGGGGGTAAACTTACGAATCCGCAGATGTTTATCTAGGAACATCACGCCAATATTGGTACTGCGAAGTAAGTTGTCGATGTCATTATTAAGTTGGGTGAGTTCCTGAATCTTGGACTGATATTCAGCATTAACCGTGTAGAGTTCCTCGTTTACCGATTGCAGTTCTTCATTCGTACTTTGCAGTTCTTCGTTAGAGGCAAGCAGTTCTTCATTCGTCGCTTGTTGTTCTTCATTCGTGGTTTCTAATTCTTCAATCGTGACCTGAAGATTCTCACGAGTTTGCTGCAATTCATATTCTAGTTCAGTAATTTGCTGGGCAGCTTCTTCATCCACCTCAAAACGACGAGCCGCACTTGATGTCGAGGGTTCGGTTTCGACTTCTAAGACGACAATTAAATAATCTGCTAACGTCGGATTGCTGTCATCGAATCCCACCTGTACATTCACATTTTGTTCCTTGCCATCCCGATTCAATTTAATCCCGGTGTAAAGCACAGGTTGTTTATCCCGTTTGCTGCGATGTAAGGCGGTACTCAGCGGTAGTTTCAGCGACGGATGAATAATTTCAGTAATATCTAAAATGGCTTCGCCAACGGGAAACTGGAGCAATTGAGCAGCGTTATAAAAGACTCGTAGAAGTTGGTTGTCCTGATTCACCAATAAGCAGGTCATTTGCCGCTCACCCAAACTATAGCGAAGCACTTCTCCCATCAGTCGATCTAGGTGCTGTTGTCGAGATTTAGAGCGACTTGAAGTTGGCAGGGGAGTCACCACTTTCTGTCGGGTGATTGGCATCAATGAAAGTTGACTATCCCGATGTTTACGGAAAATTTTCCACTTAGAGTCTAAGGGAATAAAGTCATCTCCAACATCGCCCAAGGTTTCCGAACTCCCCAGAAACAGAACCCCTTGGGGTGCTAAGGCAAAGTGAAGTAAACGCAGCACCTGTTGCTGAAGCTTGGGCTGCATATAGATTAAAACATTGCGACAACTGACCAAATTCATTTTAGAAAAGCCCGCATTTTTGGTCAGATCATGGGGAGCAATAATCAGCATCTCCCGCAGCGATCGCTTCACTTGGAAGTGATTGCCATGAGGGGTAAAATAGCGCTCTAACCGTTCTGGAGAAATATCATTGGCAATGGTTTCGGGGTAAATGCCCTGAGCGGCAATTTCCAGGGCGTTGGTATCTAAATCGGTAGCAAAAATTTTGACTTGAACAGGTTTATTGGCTTTTTCAATCGCTTCATCAATTAAAATTGCCATCGAATAGGCTTCTTCCCCCGTGGCGCAAGCCGACACCCAAACGCGCAGTTGTTCTTGCGGTTGCAATTTCTCGATAAGTTGGGGCAGAACCTGGTGTTTTAAAAATTTCCATGCCCCGGCATCTCGAAAGAAGCAGGTGGCACCAATCAGTAAGTCTTGACGTAACAGTTTCTGTTCGTCTTCACTATCATTAACCAAATGAATATAGTCTTGTAAATTACCGCAGCCAATCAGGGCGCAGCGGTGGTTAATGCGGCGGCTTAAGGTACTAAATTTATAATGAGAAAAATCAATCTCTTCGCGTTCAGCTAAAATATCCAGAATTTGTTGTAACTGATTCGGATCAATTAAGCTGGCTTCTTCCGGTTTAGCCGAGGGACAATTATCCGAAAACCGGATAATTTCAAAAACAGTTTGCGCTAAATCTTCAGGGGAGAGAATCTCATCCACCAAACCCGAGGGAATGGCGCTGCTGGGCATACTGGTAAACTGGGCAGTTTCTGGGGACTGGACTAGGGCAACTCCCCCCATCCGACTAATCGCTTGCAATCCCTCATTGCCATCATTTCCGGTTCCCGATAGTAAAATCGCGATTGTACGTTCTCCCCATTCCTGTGCTAGGGATTGGAAAAACTGATTGATGGGATAATTAAAGGCGTCGGATTTCGCGTGTAAATGGAGTTGGCGATTCTCCAACACCAGATTTTTGCCCGGAGGCAGAAGATAGACATGACTCGGTTCAATCGTCATCTGATCCTGAACTTCCCGCACAGGCATGACCGTTTGCCGTTGCAGGATTTCGGTCATCATGCTTTTATGATTAGGAGACAAATGCTGCACAACGACGAACACGGCATTAGGATCGTCAGGAAGATTGTCAAAAAATGACTCTAAGGCTTGGACACCTCCGGCTGAGGCACCAATGCCAACGATAAAAAAGGTATTGGGATTTGGGTTGGTTTGGGTCATCGCTACTTATGGCGATACATCTTGACAAGAGCCGCAAGTTGTGAATTGAGAAGATTATCGGATTTATGGTTCACCCTGTCTCTTGGGAAACTATAAATGATTGACTGTCAAGCGTTTATAATACCTTAGTCTTGCTCAGAAAGCATCTGACTTTAGGTTGGTTTTAATGGCATCTTGCGCCTTGATCGGGGTTGAGAAGGAGTCACTTAGAAATCTGACTTGAGATCCATGTGCCTTATGAAAAGTTTATATAACTTAGACATATAGTCAGTTGAAATCACTTTAGCAAGAATGTTGGGTTTCATTCCCTGACAAATGACAAAAATGGTGATAACAGGGCATGGCAATGCCATGCCCCTACCACGGATTAGAACTAATTCATTCGGTAGGGGCACTCTGATTATCGTGTCCTGATCTAGATGGTTCCTCGAATCTTCATAATGTACCCAAAACCATCTTAGGCGCAAGCAATACCTCACCGTCTGATTCAATCACCTGAGTAATACCCAGAAACCTCCCATCTTCCTGGTAAACTCGCCGAATATTGGCAGCAGAATCAGTCGAAGTATCTTGATTCGTATTCTGTTTATCGATACTGTTATCATGTCCTTCTATCTTCTGCCCCCTATCCTCTACCTTTATCCGTTGACCCTGACACCAACGACGAGCATCGTCTGGCGATAAAATAACCTTCTCTAAATGTTTTAATGCGGCTTCAGGTGGAATTGGAGTAAAGGTTTCGGCTTGTATCTGTGCTGCCAATTCCTCTAAACTCAAGCTATTCTCTAACGTAAATCCACTGCTTTGAGTCCGAATCAGAGACGCCAAGGTTCCACCAGTCTTAAGCACCTCTCCCAAATCACGAGCAATAGAACGAATATAGGTTCCTGCACCACAGGCGATCGCCAGATCCAATTCCGCCAATTCCCCTGGACGCCAATCTAATACCTCAATCTGATACACTTCAACCTGTCGCCTGGGAATTTCCGCCGTTTTACCCGCCCGCGCTAACTCATACAGCCGCTTTCCCTGAACCTGAACCGCACTGTACATCGGGGGAATTTGCTCAATTGTTCCCTGAAACTGTTGCAGTAACGGCACAATTGTCTCCAGGGTTAATCCAGAAGCAGAAGTCGTCGCCACAATATCTCCCTCTAAATCATCGGTTGTTGTCTTCACGCCCAACCGAATCGTCGCCTGATATGCCTTATCTGAGGTCATATACTGTAACAAACGGGTTGCTCTACCCAGTGCGATCGGCAAAACTCCCGTCGCCAATGGATCTAACGTTCCCCCATGCCCCACTCGCTTCAGCCGCAATAAACGCCGCACTTTCGCCACACAGTCGTGAGACGTGAATCCTGTGGGTTTGTTTAAATTTAAAAATCCTTGCATTTGTCAACACAGATTACACAGACAGCATTGACATCCTCCCTCGCCGGAGACGAGGGATTCCCAAACCTCACGATTTGACGCTTCGACTCCGCGAGCGCGTCAACACCGAGCGGAGTCGAGGTGTTGAGTTTCTGCTTCCTACCCCTGAGACTACGCGGTAGCTGAGCCTGTCGAAGCTCAGGGGTTTTTCGCAACTGCCCTTTGGACTTATGTCCATCGGGTCTTATGTTCGCTCCACAGACTATCACCGCAAGCCCTGCGGCTAGAATATTATTTGCGGCATTAATATCTCGGTCGTGGTGAGTTCCGCATTCTGGGCAATCCCACTCTCTGACATCAAGCGGCAATTTATCAACAACGTGACCACAATGTCCACAGCGCTTAGAGCTGGGAAACCATCGGTCAATCTTAACCAGTAATCGACCGTACCACTGGCACTTGTACTCCAACTGACGAACCAGTTCGCTCCAGCTTGCGTCAGCAATTGCTTGAGCCAACTTGTGGTTTTTCATCATGTTCTTCACGGCTAAGTCTTCGACAACAATCGTTTGATTTTCACGTACCAGTCGAGTCGTTAGCTTGTGAAGAAAGTCTTTGCGGGCGTCGGCAATTTGAGCATGGATTCGAGCAACCTGCCGCCTTGCCTTTTCCCTATTATTTGAACCTTTCACCTTGCCAGACAATGCTTTTTGAGCTTGTCTCAACTTGCGTTTTAGCCGCTTAAAATGCTTTGGATTAGCAATCTTTTCCCCATCGCTGGTCGCTATCAAGGAGGTGACGCCTGCGTCAATTCCAATAGCTTTGTCAAGTTGAGGAAGCCTCTTAACCGTATGATCCTCAACACCTCGGCTCCGCTCGGTGTTGACGCTGAGCGGAGCCGAAGCGTCAACTAATAGAGAGACGAACCATCGTCCAGAAGCATCTAGCCTTACTGTAACCGTAGAAGGTTCACAGTTTTCTGGAAGGGTTCGACTCCAGCGAATTGGTAAAGGTTCGCGACATTTTGCTAACCATAATTGCCCATCTTTCCACTTAAAAGCCGAACGGGTAAACTCAGCACTACCGCCATTCCGCTTCTTTTTGAAGTTGGGGTATTTAGCACGACCTGCCCAGAAATTGGTAAACGCTTTTTGCAAGTTCCTCAATCCCTGCTGCAATGGTACGCAGCTAACTTCATTGAGGAACTGCAAGTCTTCTTGCTTTTTCCAATCTGTCAGCATGGCGGATGTCTGCTTGTAGTCAATCCGCTCCTGTCTTTCGTACCAACCTTCAGTTCGGGTATGCAACGCCAAGTTGTAAACCAGACGAACGCAACCCAACGTGCGGCGCAAGAGTTGTTCTTGTTCCGGCGTTGGGTAAAAACGGTATCGGTAGGCGCGTTGAGTCATGCCTCACATCTTACTGCATTTCCTGTGAAAACTGTAAACGGTAACCGGAGGCGCGGCTTTCCTCCCGTCGCTTTAAGCGAGGGTCTCCAGCCGCGAAGATAGATGACACAGATTAACACAAACAACGAAATAATCTCGCCGACAATCTAATCATCCTTTGCCTATTGAGAACTAACACCTCCGTGAAATCAGTGCGGCTAACCTATCCCACCCCACCCCTACCAGTTCGATAAAATCCGTGAAATCAGTGTTGCGATAAACAGCAACAACATTCAAGCAATACTAGCTGAGTGATTTCCTCCTTTGGGTAATGAAACTTGAAGTGGCACTGATAAATCAATTATTCAGTTACACAGCTTCCCAGATTCTATTTGAGGAACTATCAACGTTCTCGATGAATGTTGCTGCTGTTATGGTGTTTGTTGCTATCTTCTGATGAGACAGATATTAAATGAGACAGGTTTTTTCTTCCTCCTAACTTCATTCAACATTTGTAGACTAAGCTGTTTTATCTGTCGTCCAGAAGTTATTTAGCTTTATATTCAATTTAGCACGTTCTCTGAGATAGGCAACCCCTTGATAGAGTCTTTTACATTTGTTTGAAAACGACAAAAGTTTGAAACATAAGTTTACGGAAGCGGAATCAAAAACGGTGCCTGTGGTGGGGGTGAGGAGTTTTGCGGTTCATCCGTCTGTTCAGAAAGCTGATTTAGGGTTAAAGATTCCACTAAACTCAATGGCATAGCGTCTTGACTGAGGAATTGGGCATAAGCCGCATTCAGATAACGTTGGTATTCCGGTTGACCCGCAATATAGACTTGAAAAAAGGCAACACTCAACGCCTGGGTGTAAGCACGCCCGATCGCGGGATCAGGACCCATCACCTCTGGCGGCAATTCTACCGCCGTTGTCGAGACACCGAGGTTAGAGAAGTGAGTCCCTTTATTCTGCAATACCAGATACTTATTTGGCATGGTTAACCAAGTAAAGGGTTGAATCTGTTCCGGGAGGGCGGGTGCTACAGTATCACTACTTCCCGAAATTAACATCAAAGGGATTTGAATCTGAGCAAACTCCGATTTGCCAAAGATAGCACTCCCCACCGGATTAATCGCGATCGCGGCTTGAATCCGTGGATCACGAAAGTCATAGTCCGCCAGGGGTAACTCTAATGCCCGACATTGCAGCAACAGTGATACATTTAAGGAATCCTCTGCATTACCACAAACTTGCTGCAATCGTTCAAAATTCAGTTCCGCACCCGCTAGCGCCAACACGGTGTAACCGCCAAAGGATTGACCCAATACGCCAACATTATCCAGATCTAACTGTCCTCGATAGGATTGTTCCAGTTGATCCAGTAAAAAGGTAATATCCAAGGGACGGTCAATGAATTCTGACGGTGGCGTCACCTCACTGGCTAATCCTCGACTCAGGGCTTGTAATTGTTCCGCATTACTGCCAGGATGTTCCGGTAGGGCTACGGCAAACCCATAAGACGCCAAATGCTGGGCTAAATATTCAAACGTCATCCGATCAGAACCGAGTCCGTGGGAAATTACAATTAGGGGAGTTAATCCTTCCCCAGCCGATATCGAAGACGGTAAATACAAATCCACCGGAAATCGGCGTCCGCGACTGGGATCACTCAATGTCAGAGTTTGTTGAGAATAGGCAATAGGTCCCGGTTCGCGCAAATCAGGTAATTCGGAAAAGTCGGGTAGCATTTGGGGAAACTGGGACTCAATCTGGGCTTGAACTTCCGCCATCGCCTCCTGATTCACCCCTGCGATCGCTTGTTGAGTTTGCCGACTTAACCGAGATAGTTCTTCAATGATCTCAAAACTCCGGGCAGAGTTAATCCGTATCCCATAAGTGGGAAACTCCCGCAGTACATTTAATAAGGTTAGCCCCCCCGGTTTAGCCGCCGCTTTGATTAATGCCGCCCGAATCGCATAAAATCCCTCTTGACCGGCTTTAGTTTGAATCACTTCCCCTAACCGTTCCAGGATGGCTTCCCCTTGAGGCGAATAGAGAAACTGTGCGATCGCAACTGGACTCACATCGATGGGGGTAACTAAAACCTGCCGCAATTTTTCTAACTGTTGCGGTTCCACATAACTAGCATAAAACGCCAATTCTGGCTCAATTTTACCCTCGGTGGCGTAAATTTCCAGTGCCTCAATGGGCAGAGAAAATTCTAACGGACCATAAGGAATATAAATTTTCGTCGCCCCCTGAACCGGAGTCGCCATCACCACCATTCTCAATAGGGCGGTTGAAACCGCAGCTACACAAACTAAACCTGCTTTCGCGGGTTGCCAAACCCTTAATTTTCTGTTCGTCCGCCCAGGCAGACTTGGTTTCGTCTGGTTCCACGATTTCCCATCGTTCTGGTTAGGTACAATATCTGAGTTTAAATGGTTATTATCATTGGCTTCCACCTTACCACCTTGCTCCTTTCCTTCTGCCCCTTCTATCCCTTCTACCTTCAAACAACCTTCTGTCTTACTTTTCATACTTTAAAATTGATATCTTTTGCTATTAAAATCATCCCATTGCCCCCACCTCCATAGCTTGTGGAACTTGCGGCAACGCTTCATGTAGAAGAGAGCGGTTTTATCCTGATTATTTTCTTGACAAATTTCTTTAAATATTTTGTATCCCTCAGCAAATTTTCGGCTATAAAAAAGATGAATACCCAACTCAAACTTGCCTCGATGCTTAATTTTCAGATTAACCGACGTCAGGGGTTCGCCATCAAAGGCTTCAAAGACAGAGACGGCTTTTTTTCGTCCTTTAACCGGAACTTTACCTAAAAACCGATAATTATAGCTTAACGGATTATCCAAACTCAGCAAAAACTTTTCACTAAAGATAATCGACGCGCCAAAAATCTTCGTCAATCCTTCCAAGCGAGATGCCAGATTCACGGCATCAGAAATGACTGTTGCCTCCATCCGTTGTTCTTCTCCAATGGTACCTAGCATTAGACTACCATTATGGAGTCCCATGCCCACTGAAATCGGTAGGGTTCCGTTTTCTTCCTGCTTCCCGTTATAGATGGCGATCTGTTTTTGCATTTCAATCGCCGCGTCTAATGCTTCTTCGGCTTTTTCGGGAAAGACTGCCATGATCGCATCCCCGATATACTTATCCACAAAACCATTGTGCTGACGGATGGTGGGGACAACTTTCTTAAAATAATTGTTGATGAAATCAAAATTTTCCTGGGGCGACATTTTCTCAGATAGAGTAGTAAATGACCGAATATCGGCAAACATAATCGTCATATCTCGTTGAACGCAATCCCCTAATTGAGCCTCGCCGAGGTTGGTATACCCTAAAATTTGTAGTAATTTAGGCGGAATGAAGCGGTCACAGTTGGCATTGATCTGGTTCAGTTTCAGATAAGGATTAATTCGAGCAAGCATCTCATTGGGGTTAATCGGCTTCGTCCAATAATCATTGATCCGGTAGCTCCCTATCTTTTGCCAATCCGGTTGGTTTTCTTTATCGTCAACGAGAATAATCGGCAATTCATTGGCGGAGAAAAAATTGCGAATTATTTGACAAAGTTCATAGCCATCCATGGGAAAAATTCCGGCATCCACAATCAGCAAGTTAGGCTGAAAACCTTTTTCGATTTCCGCTAAAGCTTGACTGCCATTAGATACCCGTTTTACGCTGTAATTGGGAGAAGGCAAAAATAGCTGGAGCAGGGGTTGCCAATTGACCGATTCATTGTCTACAATTAAAATCTTGAATGATTGGCTAAAAACCGGGGAGGTTTTAAATTTGGTCGGTATTTTATTGGTGGGTTTTACTAGAGAGAGAGGCTTTTCCCCAGACGCCGCTAATCGGGTTTGTTGATTTCCAGAAATGGGTAGCGTCAAAATAAAGCGTGAACCCTGGTTGCCGATTGATTCAACCCGCAGTTGACCCCCATTGAGTTCGACCAGACGTCGGGTCAAGATCAATCCTACGGCGGTACTGCTGTACTGTTGGATGGTGGCACTATAGGCATTTTCTAGTAATTGCTCTGCCGGAATAGTGATGCCGATATCAGCGATAGTCAGTTTTAATTGATCAGGGGTAATCGTGGCTGAAACGTCGATCGCGCCTTGTTCGGTAAACTTAATCATGTCAATGATTAAGTTATACAAAATTTGCTGCAATTGATCGGCATCAGCCTTAAATTGGGGGAAATCACCAGCGATGGAGTTGCGTAATTGTAAATTTTTTTGCCGGATTAAGGGTTGACAAAGCTCTAACACGTCTTGAGTGATGGAGCGTAGATCGACTGACGGATTGAGAGGTTGAGGCGGATTGGGCTTTAAGCTGAAGGCATCGAAAAGGGTATCGGTAAAATTGGCAACCCGCTTAACGTTTGCCATCAATGCAGAAGGGTTAAGATTTGACTCCTGGGAAAGAAAATTAAGGTCTTGATCAGATAAATATTCAGCGATTTCCTGGAGGCGATCGCGAAAGGGTGGCTGTTGGTTAACGGGCTGGTTGAGAACGGGGAGCGTGGTATCTTTATTGGTGGTTAAGGCTTGGTTTGTGGCGAGTTGAGCAGCGATGATTGAGGAGATGCGATCGCCGGATTGTTTACGGTTGGGGTTATCCGGAAACGGGAGCGAGGCGGGAACCTCACCAAACCGAGGGTTTTGGGCATCATCTTGAACAGTAGAAAAAGCCTTAATCAATCCTAAGGCGATCGGGAGTGCCAAAATTAAACTCAGACTCCCTAAGCTCAAAACCAGCCAGAGGAGTTTCTGAGTGGGATAGAATTCTTCAGTAAGATACCCAGATGCCAGATAGAAAAAACCAAGATTGGTACTAATGATGGCAACGACACAGAGAAGGATGACGGAGCGTTTCATAAGGTTTAGAGTTTAGGATGGTTAAATGCATCGATTTAATCAAGTCAATGCCAACTCCCGGAATCTACAGGGGATCAAGAGTTGGTATTGGCGATCGGTTCTCAACGCTTCCGAAAAAAAACTATTATTTTACATCATCCGCCTCAAAATTAAACTGATCCGATAAAAATCTGCTAAATTTTTAGCACGGTGCTTCTTGCCAAAACCTGGGTAGCCGTAGGAGACTGACATCGGTAAAAAGTGGTGCTGGGTGAGATTACCTCAGCCAACGTGCTTTCTGGCAAGCGCCGATCCACTGAGTCATCGGAGAAGGAACATGACGGCATTACAAGGACGAGACGTGTTAGGTTTAGCTGACCTGAGTGCGGATGAAATTCACGAACTGTTGCATCTAGCTATCCAGTTGAAAACCGGTCAGGTTAACCTGCGATGCAATAAGGTGTTAGGGCTTTTGTTTTATAAGGCATCGACCCGAACCCGAGTCAGTTTTTCGGTGGCAATGTACCAACTGGGGGGTCAAGTGATTGACTTGAACCCCAATGTCACCCAGGTGGGTCGAGGAGAACCTGTGGTAGATACAGCCCGGGTTTTGGATCGGTATCTGGACATCCTGGCAATTCGCACCTTCGAGCAAAACGAACTAGAAACCTTTGCTGAGTATGCTCAGATTCCGATTATCAACGCCCTGACTGACTTAGAACACCCTTGTCAAGTCTTGGCAGACTTGTTGACCATTCAAGAATGCTTCGGCTCACTAGCGGGTGCGACGGTAGTGTACTTGGGAGATGGTAATAATGTGGCTCACTCACTCATGGTAGGATGCGCCCTCATGGGGATGAATGTCAGAGTTGCCACACCATCAGCTTACCAACCGAATAGTTTAATTGTAGATCGAGCTAAACAACTGGCGGTCAACAGTGAAGTGACGATTACGGATGATCCAAAGGCAGCCGTTAAGGGCGCTAATGTGATTTATACCGATGTCTGGGCAAGTATGGGTCAGGAGGCGTCAGCTGATGCGCGAATTCCGGTCTTTTTACCGTACCAGGTCAATGAACAACTGTTGAGTTTAGCGGCAAAGGATGCGATCGTGTTGCACTGTTTACCCGCCCACCGAGGCGAAGAGATTACTGACGAGGTGATGGAAGGTTCGCGATCGCGGATATGGGATCAAGCCGAAAACCGGATGCACGCCCAGAAAGCGTTACTCGCTAGTCTTTTAGGCGCTGATTAACAGGGCGGAGGGGATGGTTTAACGGTAAAGCCTATGGTTAAGTTGGGGCGGGTTTACTTGTATCTGGGTGAGGTCAAAAACGTTAATAGGGAAACCCGCCCCTACAGAAAACTGATTAAACATTGCTTTTAACGGAACAAGTATAGGACATTCGTACTACTAATGTCTTATAGTAAATAGTATTCGTTGAGTTGAATAATGGGTTTCAATTTAACCCCTCTCAGGGCAGATTGACTGCCATAAAGACTGGTAAGTCGAATGGTTGAGCCATCTGCTTGACAACTTGTAACGTCAAAATCTAGTGTAATTTATAGGATTATGGAACCCCTCACCCAAGCCCAGAAAGAACTCTATGATTGGCTGGTTGGTTATATTCAAACCGCCCAACACGCGCCCTCAATCCGGCAAATGATGCGAGCGATGAACCTGCGATCGCCTGCACCGATTCAGAGTCGGCTCGAACATCTACGCAATAAAGGCTACATTGATTGGACAGAAGGCAAAGCCCGGACGATTCGGATTCTCAGTAGTACGGCATCAGGAGTGCCTGTTCTGGGTGCGATCGCGGCGGGGGGGATGGTTG
Source organism: Coleofasciculus sp. E2-BRE-01 (assembly GCF_040221695.1). NCBI lineage: Bacteria > Bacillati > Cyanobacteriota > Cyanophyceae > Coleofasciculales > Coleofasciculaceae > Coleofasciculus > Coleofasciculus sp. E2-BRE-01. Next base: position 12,840 of record NZ_JAVKEA010000096.1, read on the forward strand.
AACCCTTTATCGATGGGATGGATCGGATTGATTTATCCAGTTTATTCACCCAACCCGGTAATTTTGCCCTGCGGGTTACAGGGGATAGCATGATTGAAGCCTTAATTCGAGAAGGTGATTTGGTGATTATGCAACCCGTTCCTGAACCTGATCAACTGAAAAATGGTCAGATTGTCGCCGCTAGAGTCGAAGGATACGGTACAACATTAAAACATTTTTATCGGCAAGAGGATAGGATCACCCTGCAACCTGCTAATTCTAATTATCCGCCCATAGAAGTGGAAACAGAAAAAGTAGAGGTACAAGGTGTATTAGTCGGCGTCTGGCGTAGTTTTGAGTAGGGGCTTGGTTTCCAAGCCCCTTGCTTGGTTCCCAAACCCCTTGCTTGGTTCCTAAGCCCCTTGCTTGGTTCCAAAACCCCTAATTATTCACAATTGTCCAATTCGGCTCAATGATGACTGGGAACCACAGGGGGTAATGCACCCGTGCGGGAGAGAGGCGCTGCCATTTTTAATACCTTCTCCATCAGCCACGGTGCAATCCGACTGCACCAGACGGCTAAATGACTTTGCCATCCCACCAGGATTTCCGGTGAATAATCCTTTTGCAGTCCCGTGACTAGGGCTTTGGCAACTTGCTCAGGTGTCATGGGCATAACCCAGCGAAATAGCTGTAAACCCCGCACCATATCAGTATCCGTGAGAGAGGGGAGCAAGGCAATCACCCGGATATTATAGGGTGCTAGTTCGCCCCGCAAGGCTTGGGTGAAGCCTAAAATCGCAAACTTGGTGGCGGAATACGTCGCCATCGTCGGCGCGGCGACTTTGCCCATTAAACTGGAGACGTTAATAATGACTCCTTGGCGTTGAGCTGCCATTCGTTTGGCAAGCAGACGGGTAATCGTGTATAATCCCATCAAGTTAATTGCCAGCTCCTCCTGCATCTTGGGCAGTTTCGCGTTCAAAAAGGGAGTTTGGTGGGCAACGCCTGCACAGTTAACTAAGATGTGAACGGGTCCATAAGTGCGCCAAGCGCGAGCAATTGCTACATTGACCTCTACCAGTTGGGTTAAATCTAACGCCAAAATAGCGACTTCGACTCCTAAATTTTCAATTTCCGTCGCCACGGCTGCTAAACGTTGGCGATCGCGTGCGACTAAGACTAGGCGCTTAACACCTTGTTTGGCAAGTTCGAGGGCGATCGCGCGACCAATTCCCCGCGATGCTCCGGTAACCAAAGCAGTCTTTCCTTGAATATTCATGGCAAAAACCTCACTCTTGTTGAGTCTCACTCGGTTTTTTCCGATTATTCATGCTCAGGGGTACATAACTCCTCCTAACCGCCTCAGCATGAAGTGAGACATAAGTAATCAAAACGTTGGATTATCTCTGTCGTTGCACTAAAACTTTGAAGAGTAGGACTTGTTTCACGCTTCGCCATTTTTTAAGTGAATTGGCGAGTGATTTAGCGTTAAAACAGTAATCAAATCTTTGAAATTAACGGGTTCTATGAAAAGCTGACCCGTGAGTCGAACATGATCTCCAGTCATGCGGTAACTGCAAAGAGTGAATCATGATCATGATATGTCTCCAGTGGAACTCGGTGAATGTGGAAGCGTGAGTTGTTGATCGAGTGTCCCGATACATATCTGGTTGGTAATTCGCTAAATCAGCCAACCACCTGACCGTCAAGATAAACGCAGTGCTTATACAATTAGCCTCCTATAGACTAGATGAGCTTCTATTAGAATCGACTCATTACGCATACATTAGCAATTCTTTCAAGACAATGGCAATATTTTTTAATAAATTCCTTGTAACATTTGTTTACAAACTGTGAAAACCTTGTCCCGATTGACCTGTAGCTGGCTTAACCCTTCGCGAGTACAATGAACAATCAACAATGAACTATCAACTGATGAGAGCATTGATATAGCGCTACGCGCTAGGCTTTCTTGCAATAGGCAACACCTCGGCTTAGCTCTGCATAACGCCTAACTGCCTCTCGAATTAAATCATTGATTGACCTTTGAGTGTTTGCTGATAGTTTTTTGAGCGCTTCATACTCTTTGTCTGGCAATCTTAAGTTGTATTGTTAAATAATCCCATATTTGTGCTAATATGATATGAACTTAGCCCACAGGATGAGAAACTCCAAAAACAAACGTGTCAGCTAAGTTACTGAACCATGACAACTAAAGATATAGGGTTGCACCAAGAAGTATAGAAATATAGCCGTTGGTGCGTAAAATCTTCACGGTTGGAAGATACCAAAGTATCCATACAGCCCTGAGCTTGGTCGAAGGGTCGAGGTGGGTAGGGCGTTTTGACTGCGCCAAAGTTTAAGTAAAATTAAGCTGAGAGATAAAGTGAAGTGATGCGGTTTTAACCCGTCACTGAACAACGTCTGGCGAATCCACGTTTTTCAAAGCGTGGAGAAGTCAAAAAAAAAGTGACGATAGTAAAACTAATCGTCACGGATTTGATGAAAACCCTTTCATTCCTTCACCGCTTAAGCGATAATCATCATGCCTTAATTCGAGACTTCTGCCATTTCAATAACACGCCCCTCTAAATCCTTGACTAAAAAATTCAACGGTTTTTGAGCGCGAACCTTATACTTGAGGCGTCGCATTTGTACCCGCATCAACACTTGTTCTAAGCAATCATGATCAAAGCAGACATGGCGGTGTCGATTTTTATTCCCATAGCTGGCACCGGAAATGACATGGAGTTGGGTATTTTTTTTAAGCTGATACCAAAGTCCCTCGGTTCCTTGGAGTTGAGTCGCACTCGTGGTTCCGGTATTGGTAGATAGATAGAGGGGATCGATCCCAGTTGCACCTAGGGTTTGCTCATAGTTGTAGTAGTAATGTAAGGGAACTTCCGCTGCGGACAATTCCAGCAAGCCTTCGTAAAACTGCCGTGCCACCTCCAAATCAGACACCATAATGGTATGTACTTTTGGCGCACTGGTGAGAAACATCCACATCGCCACCGCGTAAGCTGCCAAGAGCATAACCATAATGCCTTGGGTGGAAAAAAGGCTATCTAATGGCAGAGACGGTAAAAAAGCACCCAAAGGCAGGAGCGGTAGTCGAAAGGCAATAATATCAACTGATAGAATCATTCTGACAAGCTATGTTGAGTTGATTTAAGTTTGACGAATCGGTTTTCCTGTTACAGGTTTATGATGAATACCATCTGATGTCCTATAGATGTTACTAGATGTTACTAATTTTAGCTAAGCTCAACGAGCTATGCTAATGCTCTGGTAGGTACAACTTACACGCTAAGTATGATAGGCGTCAGCAACTCACTGTTAAATCCTTGACAAAAGGGATAACACCTGCATAAGGGAGGCATCTACTGGAGAGTTAACGCCGCGCATTCGGAATTCTAGCTAGAACGTAAAGACTGTGCATATTCCACATTTTTCTGAATCCAACCATCCGCTAGTCAAATCCCTGTTCCACTACAGCGATCGCGAACTGGTGACTCTGTTTCAGCGCTATCCGGAACAGGGAAAGTATTTCACGGCGATTTTTTGCCGCTATAGTCCGATTGTCTATACCTTAATTCGTCATTCCGCGCGATCGCCTGTGCAAGCTGACTACCTCTTTGCCCTTACTTGGCGTCATATTTTCTATGAATTGCGGGGAATGGACTTTATCAAAGAGGCGGCGAGTGAATCCAATACCTTCCAAAGCTGGCTGATTAACATGACAGCCGTCTGCATCAATCAAGCCGAGTTACCCCCAGTGGAGTCTATTCACTATAGCCTGCAAGCCGCACCACCGCCATTATGGTGTTATCTGGAGGCGGCATTAGAGCAGTTACCTGCGCTCATGCGGTTAATCATCATCATGGCTTTAACTTTTAAGTGGAGTGAAACCCGAATCGCCGCCTATTTACAAGCCGAAGGCGAAGCGATCGCACCCGCTCAAGTCAGAAATCAACTCCAGCAAGGGTATCAGCGATTAGAGGCAAACTTACCCGATGATATTCGCGAGATTTACTTACAGAAAGCGACGGATAATGCCGAGGGCAAGTCCGAATTCAATGCTGTCCCCGTATAAACTAAGGATAGAAATTTCTGATCCCGATTAAAAAATCTCCCGATCATGACATGAACAGAGGATATCTCTCGGTGAAGGTGATTCGTCGCACAGCGATGGCTCTGATTTCTGGGGCGGTACTGCTGGCGAGTAACCCGGCTCAAAGTCAAACTGTCTCCAATGACACCGAGGGGTTTGACTTACAAGAGCAATTGACGATTCCCTTAGATAGCACGATTCAACGGGAAGCTAGAAATGAGGCGGATGTACTGTTGCGCCTCGGCGGAGAGGCAAAGCGTCAAGAAAATTTGCAAAAAGCGATCGCCTATTGGCAACAGGCGTTGGATCTTTATCAGAAAATTGGCGATTTTGAAGGACAGGGCTTAGCTTACAATTATATCGGTCTCGCTTACGCTGATTTGGGACGCTTTCCCCAAGCTGAAGAGTCTCTGCGCCGTCGGTTAGGGGTTGCTCGTTTCCTCCAAGATTTTCAGGGACAAATTTATGCCTTGAATAACGTGGGTACGGTGCTGCTGCAATCGAACGATCTCGACGCCGCTCAAGAAAGCTTTACTGAAGCCCTAACCATTGCTCGCACGGTGGGCAATCGCGAAGGGGAAGGACTTAGTTTGAGCAACCTGGGTTTAGTCGCGGCTCGTGCGGGTGATTATTTAGAGGCGATTAAACAGTATAAAGCGGCGATAACCTTGCGGCGGCGATTAGGCGATCCCTTGGGAGAAGCAAATACCCGTAATAATTTAGGCGATGCCTATTTCGCGATCGCCTCCTACAAAGATGCGATTGGCTCCTATCGCTATACCTTACAACTGGCACAAGATAGCCAGGATATTCCCAATCAGTTTCGCGCCTTGCGGGGATTGGCGAAATCGTACAGCATCATTGGTCCAGATTTGCTGGCGATTCGATATCTGAATCAGCATCTCGCCTTAGCCCAAGAACAGGAAAGCTTAAGCAGAGAACTCGTTACACTACGGTTATTTGCCGAATTTTACCTCGCCAGAGGCAATGTAGTGCAAGCGAAGCAATTTTACGAACAAGCGATCGCCCTTGCCAATGCGATCGGCGAAACTCAGCAAGAAGCCTTATTACGGAATCAGTTAGCCCAACTCCTTTATGACAGAGGGGATTGAACTTCTATAGCACTACGCATTAAGGTTAGGACATAAAAGAAAAATTAAAATCGCTCAATCCCTTGTCAGGTAAGCGTTTTTCTTCACTATTGCCCATTGCCTATTGCCTAGCGCGTAGCGCTATATCTTCCTCAACGCCGAGCAACAAGCTTGGTGTTGGGCATCTACAATAAGTTGCTTGTTAACTCCCCAGGCCGGATTCGAACCAGCGACCAATCGGTTAACAGCCGACCGCTCTACCACTGAGCTACTGAGGATCATGACTTCAACGCTTGCCACGATTACTAATCTTACCCAGTAAAGGGATGATTTGGCAAGTCCTCTGGCAAATTTTTTTTTAGAGCATCCGCTGTTACGCCTTCGGGTTTCCCGCCATACCTGTAATTTCTCGCCAAAAAAAAGGCTGAAACTCCTTTGGTTAAAGCATTTCAGCTCATACTGTTTTTTGCCTTCATTGCCGATGCGTCAAGCAGCGCGATCGCGGATCTATACTCAATCGGGATCAACTCCCCCTGTTTTGATCGGGGACAAGGCAGAGGACAAAGGCTCCAAGACACGAGGAAACAGTAGTGCGAGCGTCTCGCTCGCTAAGTGACAGCGTTAACCAACCAGGAATTCATACATCTCTCTCCTGCTATTGCCTATTGCCTATTGCCTATTGCCTTTTTCCCTATAAACTTAATCCCATTGTGCGATAATGTTTAATACATCACCAGGATGGTCAACTAAAAAATCAGGATTGTATTGGTTTAATACACTGAACGAATTAAATCCCCAAGTTACGGCTATCACCTTTATGTTAATCTTCTTGGCGGCGGAGATATCTCGCGTTTCATCTCCTATATACATAAGAGAGTTAGATTGAAAGTAGTGATATTTGATCAAGTTTATTAAAGCGCGTGATTTACCAAAAATTGAAGGTTCTGAACAAATAAAACTAAAAAAACAGTCTAAACCATGCATTCTAAAGAATTCTTTAACATTCTCTTCGCTATTTGACGTTAAGATGCCGATAATTTTTCCTTGATTTTTCAACTCCTTTAACAACTCAGGGATTCCAGCAACAGGCTTTAACGATTCAATATCCTGATGTAATTCTGATTGAATTCGCTTCAGCAAAAAAGGAATCTTGAATAATGGAACTCCTGATTCTTTAATAATCTGGCGAGCGCTTAAATTTCTAACTCTCTCAATATCTGATGGCATTAACGGTTTATATCCAAAGTCGTCTGCTAAACGATTCGCGATCCGGACGATCGCGTTGAAAGTATCCGCTAAAGTGCCATCAAAATCAAAAACAATGACTTTTATACTCATGAGTTGGCTCCGACAATTGACAATAACCGAAATGTCAACAGATGCCTCAAAATCTATCTAGACATCCCGCTGAAACACCAACGTCGGAACATCTCAGTTTCTTGTCCAAGATTTTTTCCGAATTCCGTAAGCGTAGGATCTATAGTGCAGGGAAAGATAAAAAACTTGACATGACAGCATGAAAACCAAGTAAAATCCGGGTTGTAGGGATAAACACTGGGGCAGATAGCCTGATCACTACAGCCACTGGCACGGGCAGAATGACTGTATGATAAACGTTAATGGCTGAAAAACTCAAATGTTTCAGAAATTTACTGAAGTCCTAAATTATATTGCTAGTCATCCAGACAACTTTAGGGAAGCCCTAGGGCAACATTTGTTATTGGTACTCGTACCACTGACAATCAGCTTGGTGCTGGGTTTACCGTTAGGGCTGCTGAGTGCGCGATCGCGCACTGCCTCAACTGTCTTGATTAATACCGTCAATGGCTTACGAGTCATTCCCAGTTTAGCGATTTTATTCGTTGCCATTCCCTATTTGGGGCTAAGTTTCAAATCGGCGGCGGTAGCGTTGACACTTTTAGCACTACCACCGATTTTGATCAGCACAGATGTTGCCTTTCGCAATATTGAACCTACTATCATCGAAGCCGCCAAAGGAATGGGGATGTCTCCCCGGCAAATTCTGCAACAAATCGAAATCCCGTTAGTCTTACCCGTCATTATTGCTGGGATTAAAACGGCGACAGTTGAAGTAATTGCCAGTGCGACTCTGGCTGCTTTTATTGGCGCGGGGGGATTAGGGAGTTTTATTGTGTTGGGGTTTGCGCTTTATGATCAAAGTATTTTATTAGTGGGTGCTATTCCTGTGGCAATCTTGGCATTAGTTGCGGAGGTGAGTTTGACTGCTTTACAACGATTGACATCCTCACATAGCGCGTAAGAGAAAAAGATGGTACAGACACCTGCTAGTCGAGAAACTGAAACCCTATCGATTGAATTGCCTAAGGCGATTGGGCTGTACGTCACCCAGGAACAGTTTGCTGCTTTAGCCGCAGCCAATCGCGACTTGAGACTGGAAAGAAGTGCAAAAGGAGAGTTAATTGTGAACCCACCAACAGGCTGGGAAACTGGGAGACGCAACCGCAGCCTCACCGGACAACTTGATCGCTGGTACGAAGAAAATGAGGATTTGGGTGAAGCCTTTGACTCCTCGACTGGCTTTATTTTACCCAATGGTGCAACTCGCTCTCCTGATGCCTCTTGGGTGAGTCGGGAACGTTGGCAGGCGCTTACTCCGGAACAAAAAGGAACCTTTGCTCATATCTGCCCAGATTTTGTGGTTGAGTTACGCTCTAGTTCAGATACTCTCAAGTCTGGGCAAGATAAAATGAGGGAGTATATCGACAATGGCGCTATATTGGGCTGGTTAATCGATCCGCAGCAGCGACGGGTGGAGATTTATCGAGCGGGTAAGGATGTGGAGGTGTTGGAGAATCCGGCTGAATTGTCGGGTGAAGCAGTGTTACCAGGTTTTGTGTTGAATCTGCGTCGAGTTTGGGATTGAAAATGGTAAGTAGGTGGGGACAATTACAGTTAACGGTGGAGATCGTCATTCGTCATTCGTCCTTTGTAAGGGTTTGAGGTACTTTTACAAAACTTAATCTAGTTAAGTTTATTTCCACCAACCTACTTATTATAAAGTATTAATATTCATCCTAATATAATAATTAAAAAGCACAAAGCAGGTGTCATTATCATGCAGGCTATTTTTTGGAGTGTAGAAGAAGTTGCCCACAGAGCTAAACAATTTTACGAAAATGGCATTCGCCAACAAGTTGAGTATGGTGATAACATTGGCAAAATGATTGTGATTGATTCTGAAACAGGCGAATATGAAATTGATAAAACTGGCGTAGAAATAGCCTTAAGATTAAAGCAGAATAAACCAAACGCCAGGTTATTTACGATGCGGATTGGTTATGATGTTGCTGTCAGCTTTGGTGGCGCGATTGAGCGTACTGTAAAATGATTTACGGCAGATTGAACGTCAGTCACCTCATCAAGATACAACGACACCCGCTCCAACTCTTTTACCAATCCCTACTCCCAATCAACCCTCACTCATCAGCTTGATTTTTCGTTGCGGATTCGATAGCCACTGTAATCCCAGCAAGATACCATTTAAAGCAAATGCCAGAATCGCCACGGTAATTGCCCCCGCCCAAATCTTATCGTAGCGACTCTGAGACACCCCATCAAAGAGGAGTACCCCCAATCCTCCCGCCCCAAACTTAGCACCAATTGTGGAGATCGCGATCGCGACAATGGTTGCCAAACGGATTCCGGCAATACCAATGGGTAAAATTAGGGGAACTTGTACCCACCACCAACGTTGCCAAGCATTCATCCCCATCCCGCGTGCGGCTTCTAAAATTTTCGGATCAATCGATTGTAAGGCGACTAAAAAATTTCGTACCAGAATCACCTGGGTATAGAGAATCATCGCTACCACGACTGATTGGCGATTTAACCCCAAAAGTGGCACAAGCAGAACAATTAGCGCCAGACTGGGTATGGTGTAGAGGATGCCCAGAATACCCACGACTGGGATACTCAGCCAACGGTAGCGAGTGATCAGCACCGATAACGGCAGTGCGATCGCGATAGCAATCAGTACGGCTAAACTCGTCATCTGGAGATGTTCGAGCAGTAATTGAATAATATCTGTAGGATTCTTAATAATATAATTCATAACGTCGTCGGACAAAATTAATCAGTATGTGCCGATTACTAGGCTACTTAGGTTCCCCTCTCCAACTCGATCAGCTTTTGTATAAACCGGAACGTTCCCTGGTTGTTCAGAGTTACTTACCCCAGGAGATGACATCGGGGGTTGTCAATGCGGATGGATTGGGCATTGGCTGGTATCACTCAACCCAGGATGTTGATCCATTTACTTACAAAAATACGCTACCCATCTGGAATGATAGTAATCTACCGGAATTGAGCCGTTATGTGGACTCTGACTGTGTACTCGCCTATGTACGGAGTGCGACACCGGGTCAAGCGTTGGATATGGGAAACTGTCAACCCTTTCGCCGCGATCGCACCTTATTCATTCACAATGGTTTTATCGAACGATTCCGCCAAACGCTCTATCGACCGATTCGCGATCGCCTGAGTGATGAAATTTACCAGTCAATCTACGGTACGACTGATTCTGAGCATATTTTTGCCCTCCTTGTCAATGAACTCCAAACGGTTCCCGATTCTTCCTTAGAGAAAGCTTTATCCCAAACCTTGATCCAGTTGACACAACTAGCCGAATCCTACCACGTCAACTTTTCTGCCAATGTGATTATCAGTGATGGGCATAGCCTCGTTGCTAGTCGCTACGCATCGGGTAGTAGTGCGCCCACCCTATACTGGTTACGGGATGATCCTAATTACCCTAACGCTGTCCTCATTGCCTCTGAACCCTTATTTGCGGGGAATTGGCACAGTTGCCCAACCAATAGCCTGCTGGTGGTTAAAGAGGATTTGGAAGTTCGCATCAATCAATTCTAAAGAACGGATAATGTCATGGAACTTGACCTATTCCAGAGGCTGCTGATGCACCGCAATCTCAATGCCGTTGCAGTTTGTGTTATTCTAATAAATACCTACCATCTCATTTTTCTCAACCCAGCGCTCTCTCACGCTCGGGTTTTCTTAGATGTCTAACTAAGTCGAATAGGCATAGCTTGAGTTCTATAGCTTAGCTCTTAAGATTAGTTTGAGATAAGTCCAGGGTATTTTTTTCAGGCTTCACTATCTTTTAACAGTATTGCGGAATCCCGTTATCTGGCAGGATTGCTGCATTCTAGATACCTGCACTTATCGCCTCATACCCTAGGTTTATTCATTCATACCCTGCCGAAGACAACTCCTGATTAGCCACGCCAATCGGGAAATTGGCCCTGAAGACAGGCAGCGATTTCATCGTTCCAGTCATCTTCTATTTGGGTAATCCACGCCTCAAACTTATCCTCAGTTTTTGAGTTGAACATTTTGTACCGTAGTTTTAACGACAATTTATCTCCGTGCTGAGATTGGTTATGAGAGAGTTGGTAATAAGTCATTATTAATCTTCCGATAATTATTAATTAACTACAAGTCACGGATTTTCTAAACTTCTTTTAACAAATATATTGAATTGTAAAGAAAAGATCTAGGCATTGAATAACACAACCCAGGTGATGATTGGCAAGAAGATGGGTGATACTGTATGGTCTGGATAAGTAATTTCAATGCAACGTCAGCGTGACTAGATAGAATCCCTTTGGTGAGCGAGGTCACAAATTTTACTTCTGCCTCTCTACCCAATCCATCGGAAACTTTTTTGATCAACTGGATCTACTGAAATGTAAAATCGTTAGATCAGTGGGATGAAATCCTAGAAAGCAGTTAACGGCGGTTAACGGAGTTTTGAACCAAATGGAACAACATCAGAAATCAACGGTTGTAATTACGGGTGCCTCGTCAGGGGTGGGTTTGTATGCTGCCAAAGCCCTGGCGCAACGGGGAAACTGGCATGTCGTGATGGCTTGTCGGAATTTAGAGAAAGCCCAAAACGCTGCCCAAGAGGTGGGGATGCCGGAGGACAGCTACACGATTATGCATATCGACTTGGGTAGCTTAGAGAGTGTGCGCCAGTTTGTAACTAAATTCAGGGAAAGCGGCAAATCCTTAGATGCCTTGGTGTGCAACGCTGCCATTTATATGCCCTTACTCAAGGAACCTCTGCGATCGCCAGAAGGGTATGAATTAAGTGTTGCCACAAATCACCTGGGACATTTCCTCTTGTCTCATCTGATGCTGGAGGATTTGAAGCATTCCTCGGCTGAGTCTCCCCGGCTGGTCATTTTGGGAACGGTGACTCATAATCCCGATGAATTGGGTGGAAAGATTCCACCGCGTCCAGACTTAGGTGAACTCAAGGGGTTTGAAGTGGGATTCAAAGAGCCTCACTCGATGATTGATGGCAAAAAGTTTGAACCGGTCAAAGCTTACAAAGATAGCAAAGTCTGTAACGTCCTGACCATGCGAGAACTGCATCGACGTTATCACGAGTCAACCGGTATCGTCTTCAGTTCACTGTATCCAGGATGTGTGGCTGATACACCCCTGTTCCGCAATCACTATCCTTTGTTTCAGAAAATCTTTCCCTTGTTCCAGAAACACATCACGGGTGGGTATGTGTCGCAGGAGTTGGCAGGTGAACGGGTTGCTGCTGTCGTTGCCGATCCTGAATATAGCCAATCCGGTGTCTATTGGAGTTGGGGGAACCGACAGAAGAAAGAGGGTAAATCCTTTGTGCAGAAGGTTTCTCCCCAAGCCCGCGATGATCAAAAAGGGGAACGGATGTGGGAGTTAAGCGCCAAGTTAGTGGGAGTTGCTTGATGGGAGATTAAGCTGTCACCCATTTAAATTGGGAATGGGTTGCGAGCAAGATGCTCACCCTAGAAGGATTTCACCATTATTGAGATTAAGGTTTAAATCCCAAACAGCTTAGGTGTTACCGTTTGTCCCAAGTACTCCCTATCATGAGTCGGGGTGATTCATAAATTGCCCCGACTATAATTCGGGGTTGCTGAATAAGTCTTGTGGTGGGGATCGGGAATAGGGAATAGGCAATGGGCAATGGTTTCAACGGGCATAAAATATTAAGAAATATTAACAAGTGTCAACTCCTGACTGTTCTCTATTCCCCGTTTTCTGTTCCTTTGTCCATGTCCTGACGACTTAATCGAAGAAATAATACAGTGTATTACGAAAGCGTTGACAATTATTGTATTCTTTTCTACTATAGTTAATATTCCTTCTAAAGAAGGTGACTTAGATGTATTACAGTAAGGGAATTTACTCTCACAGCCAGAAGAAAATTCCATTGCTGTGGACGATTGATGTTGACGGTATTTAGATAGGGCGCATTTACCCAACAAGCCGTTAGGTTGTTCAAGCTTTGTGTTTTTAATCTCAACAAAGTTTTGTAGAACGGCAAAACCTGTTTGAGTGGAGCAATTCGTTGAAAAGAGATGGCTCTACGTGAACAGTTACTGGTAAGTGAAACTTTAGTGATAGCAGATGGATGTTAGGGTGCATTTTCAGATTCAAGTGACGTGTTTGATAAGGGTCTTTATTTAATCAACGCCACTGATAGATAAGAATGCGCGATCGCTTTTAATTCTCTTTCAACAAGAGAGGGCGATCGCCTTTTTTTGGGTTAAACTTCTAAGATTGGAGGTTGAGTTGGACTCACTTGTCGAATAACCCGACAGGGGTTTCCCGCTGCGATAACATTGGCGGGAATACTTTTGGTCACAACACTACCCGCACCAATAGTTGTGTGATCGCCAATGGTGACACCTGGACAAATAATTGCACCGCCACCAATCCAGACATTATTGCCAATTTTAATCGGTGCAGCCAGTTCGCGTCCAGTTAATCTTTGGGCGGGATCAGTGGGATGATAGGCGGTATAGATCTGCACATAGGGTCCACATAACAGGTTATCGCCTAAGTGAACTGTATTACAGTCGAGAATTACACAGCCATAGTTCATATAGAGATTATCGCCAACATAGATATTACTGCCATAATCACAGTAAAAGGGAGGACTAATTTGAGGATTAGATCCCAGCTTGCCAAATAAGTTTTGTAAAAGGTGCGATCGCGTTTCTACTTCGTCTTCAGTTGTGGCATTGTACAAGCGGGTGAGATGACAGGCTTGATTGTGTAATGCTTTTAATTCAGGGTCAGATGCTAGATATAGCTCTCCCGCTAACATCTTCTGTTTTTCGCTCATCAGAAACCTGTCTTTCCGTGTCTCCATAACACCATTTATTGTAAGCTACCTGTAGGGGCACGGCAATGCCGTACCCCTACCATAAATGGCGTTTGTGCTTAACAGTTTTCTTCTACTCTATGAGTCGTTTTAAAATCTGAATCACCCGATGCAGTTGGTTTTCACGGCGAGTTGAAATGGTAAATTTATCAGATAAATCATATTCTCTTTGCTGAGGGTCTAGTTTGACAAAAAGGTAATCTTCTCCGGTGGTAATTAAACCATAAGCGGGATTCTCGGTTGTCGGGTTAGACATCATGTAGGCGAGGGTTTGGGGTAAAGCTTGCATCACACTAAAACCATAGCGTTTGGTTTCTAAAAGGATGAGCCACAATCGCTCCTGCATGACTAAAATATCAATGAGTCCCTCTAGGATTTGGTCTTTGTCTTCGATTTCAATTTTGATGTATTTTTCCCCTTTGATGAGATAGGGGGGATCGTACAAGCCTAATAGTTCTAGAATGGGAGCAATTATAATCAGGTTTACGGTACTTTCGGTAATCACACCTTCAGCTTGGTAATAACGATAGCGGGTTCGTAGGCGATCGCACGTTTCAATTTCCCCTAGGCTGAGTTCGGGTAAGGGTTCTAGCCATTCTGGGAAGAAGGTGGGGTTGGTTGTCGGCTGCAATTGAAAGGTATGATGCGCCTGGTTTAAGTTTGTAATCGCTTTGGTAACACCAATAACCTGGGGCATGGCATAGATTTGAGCATAAATGGGCGTCGTCTTCTTTAATTCTAAGCGGGGATGGTAATCTTGGAGTTTCCACTGTAAGCCGAATTCAGAATACAGTATACTGGCTAGGGTTGAGGATGAGAGTTTAAAGATTTGATACGAACCCCTTGTCAAAATCCCCTAAGCATTGGCTAGATTAGGATATCTTTTTCCTATTTGTATCACCCAAATTTTGTCCACTACAGAACAATGGGATAGCTGGTGAGTAACTTCAATGATTTAATCGAAATCTCTGGGTGTGACAACTCATCCCGCCGAGGAGATGTAATTTTTGTCCACGGGTTGGGGGGTACGGCGCGGGGAACTTGGCATCCCCAGGGAAAGCAGGATGATGATAACTTTTGGTGCGCCTGGTTGGGGGAAGATTTACCCGATGTGGGAATTTGGTCACTGGGGTATGAGGTGGAACCCTTTCGCTGGAAAGGGAATTCCATGCCATTAGCAGATCGCGCCACGAATAGTTTAGATCTGCTGGATAGTTATGAGATAGGCGATCGCCCGATTATTTTTATCACTCACAGCATGGGGGGATTGCTGGTTAAGCAGATGCTGCGGAGTGCTAGGGATTTTGGTAGGTGGAGTGCGATCGCACAAAAGACAAGGGGGATTGTATTCCTGTCTACGCCTCATTCCGGTTCAGATATGGCGAGTTGGATTAAGCATATCGGTGGGATTCTGCAAACCACTGTCTCTGTTGAGGAGTTGGAGGCGCATCACTCGCGGTTACGGGAACTGAATCTTTTATATCGCAATGATGACCAGTTTAGCCAAATCCCGATGTTAGTGTACTGCGAAACGCGACCAACCAAAGGGATTTTAGTCGTCAATCAAACCAGTGCAGATCCGGGGATTAAGGGTGTGATTCCTGTCCCGATGGATTTTGACCATATTTCTATCTGTAAGGTGGCGGATAAGAAGAGTCAGATTTACCGCCAGGTGAAGCGATTTATCGATAAGAATTTAGCGGCGCCGTTACCACCAATTACCCAGAAGGAAAAACAAGGAGACGCAATTCCGATTGAGATACAGTCTCAAGAATCGCCACCTTGACTGAAGTCGCCCGAATCGGAACGGGTAAAGTTAAATCCGCCTGGTAAGAATGAACCCAAATCGTCCCTAACTCGACAAGAGTATCGCAATCGTCAGGCTTTACTTACAAAAGTCAACAATTTTTGGGTCAAAGGCGTTCTAGAAAAATCACTCTACAATCAGGTGATGATTGAGTTGGGGTTGGAGGAACGCCCCGATGCAATTACTAATCCTTGGAATCTGATTATAGAGACGGATGACTCACCTCAACCCCTCCCCGATGGAACTAAAATCATCGATATCTTTGACCAAATCGGCATAGGTCGAACGCTACTAATTTTAGGGGAACCTGGGTCAGGAAAAACCACAACGTTACTGGAACTCACCCGCGATTTAATTGCCCGTGCGGAACAAGACATTAATTGGCTGATTCCTGTTGTATTTAACCTCTCCTCTTGGGCGAATAAACGGCAGAAAATCGAGGATTGGTTAGTGGAGGAACTGAATAGTAAGTATTCTGTACCTAAGAAAATAGGTCAAGCCTGGATAACACAACAGCAACTCTTACCATTGCTGGATGGTTTAGACGAAGTAAAGGCGGAGTATCGAGACCACTGTATTGCAAGCGTTGAACCAATTTAAGCAAGATCATGGTGTCGAGTTGGTGGTATGCAGTCGGATTAAAGACTATGAAGCTTTATCTAACCGTCTGAATTTTCAAAGTGCTGTTTATATAAGATTGCTGAATTTAGAACAAATCTATAATTATTTGAATAGTGTCGGTGCTGATTTGACAGGGTTGAGGACATTAATTGTAGAGGATACGGTACTACAAGAGTTAGCCCAATCCCCTTTGATGCTTAATATTATGACGTTGGCTTACCAGGGAGTAGCCGTTGAAAATTTGCCGAAAACTGAGGTTTTGGAAGAAAGGCGTAGGCAGCTTTTTGATGATTACATTGAGAATATGTTTAAGCGTCGGAAGACTAATCAACGGTATAAAAGCGTGCAAGTAAAGCGCTGGCTGATTTGGTTAGCTACCCGGATAGTACAGAAGTCGCAAACGGTATTTTTCATTGAAAAAATGCAGCCATATTTGCTAATAAATAGAAAGTCAGAACAAATTTACAAACTGATTTACAGACTGATTTTTGGACTGGTTTTTATGTTGGTTGGAAGGCTGGTTTTCATGTCGATTGTCGGGCTGGTCTTCATATTGATTGTTGGGCTGATTGTCGGGCTGATGAAAAGGAAGAATCCTGAAGAAATCAAAACAGTTGAGATAGTTCGATTTAATTGGAACAAATTTAAGAATAATCTGATTGGATCACTGATTGGATCACTGATTGTAAGGCGGGTGAACAAGGAGGTGAACAAGGAGGTGAACAAGCTGATTGAATTGATGGGGCCAGAGGAAGTGTTAAACACTTTAATTGGTAGTATATTTTGGTGGCTTGCAAGAACAATTATCTGGCTGATTGGAGCGCTGATTGAAGCGCTGATTGAAGGGCTAACTAGAGGGTTTGAGAATTCAGAAATTGAAACAAAAACAAGTCCTAATGAAGGAATTTGGAAATCAGTTCGTAATGCTATAAGGTTCGGGTTGATTGTTGGGCTAATTTTCAGGCTGATATCTGGAGGCAACGCTTGCATCAAACACTTCTCCCTCCGCCTCATCCTTTACTGCAACAACTACATCCCTTGGAACTACGCCCATTTCCTCGACTACGCCACTGATCGCATCTTCCTGCAAAAAGTTGGTGGCGGCTACATTTTCATCCATCGAATGCTGATGGAACACTTTGCCCAGATGGAACTTGAACGCTAAACCCCCACCGAATAAAGCTTACAAACCAATACCCAACATCGCCCTAACTGCCATTCCTCCCCCGATGCTCTAACGTTAATACTCCCACTGGCGCATCTACGACTAACCGCATCATTCCCAGCCACTGTAACCCCAGCAAAACATCAGGAATTTCTTCGCCCACATGAACAGGAATTCTGTACTCAACCCCATCACGACTCACCGTTCCCTGATACAAATCAAACACATCCTGTCCTTGTGCTATCCGCATGGCTTGATTTCGTTCAATCACCAGCCACCCCAATCCATCAATATCTTGACTATTAACGGCTAACAAACCTGTCGTAAATCCCGTTCCAACAACGCATCAACTTGAAACGCTTCACCCTCGGCTGTAATCAAATCAATCTCAAAAAAAAGCTCACCAATATCGCCAAATCTGCCATAAATCATATCATGCCGCAGGCTCCCGTCTGATTAATCCGGAATGTCATCAACCAGCCAGTCGGATACTTTTGACGCACCTTTTCCACCGCCTTATCTTCATCGGGATCAATAAAATAGTCCCCACTATTTGGCTCAATTAGTATAAACCAGTTATAGTGATCCCCGATTAACTCATCCCGAACTCGTTCAAAAACCGAGAAACAGCATTGATACCGTGCATTTCGTTCCGCTTTACGTCTTGCCAGTTCTTGCGGCGGTATTGTATGTTGAGGAAATATTCGACCCCGACGTAAGGGGCGCTGGGTTTGCTGCTGGGTCATATTATGTTAAGTAGGTGGGGAAAATTAAAGTTAATGGTAGAGATCGTCATTTGTCATTCGTCATTCGTCATTTGTAAGGGTTTGAGGCTTGTTAATATAACTTGATCCAGTTGAGTTTATTTCCACCAACCTACTTATGTCCGGTTGAATACTCAATTAGAAGTCACAATATCAGCTAACGCAGGTTTGACATTGGCATAGTCATAGTTAAAACCACTGCTAGTTGTTCGCTTAGGTAACACCTTTTGACCCTCTAGCACCACCGTAGCCCCTTCTCCTAATAACGCTTCTAGAGCAATGCTGGGAACGGGTAACCAGGAGGGACGATTCATGACATCTCCCAAAGTCTGACAAAATTCCGACATCCGCACAGGATTGGGTGCTGTAGCATTGAAAACTCCTTCCATTTCATTACGGGTGAGTGCATTGATAATCAAGTTCACCAAATCCTCTCGGTGAATCCACGAGAACCACTGACGCCCACTACCAATTGGACCCCCAGCAAATAGTTGAAATGGAGGTAACATTTTTGCCAGTGCGCCACCATCTCCTAAAACAATGCCAAACCGGAGGATAACTAACCGCACTCCAGCCTCTTTCACCTTTTGCGCTTCCGCTTCCCAAGCCTGACAGACTTGGGCGAGGAAATCATCTCCGGGGGGACTGGTTTCGTCAAACGTTGCTGTTTCGCTAGTCCCGTAATAGCCAACAGCCGACGCATTTACTAACACGCTGGGTTTGGGTTGAGCTTGGTTGATTGCTTCAACAATTCGCCTTGTTCCCAGTTGGCGACTATCGAGAATTGCTTTTTTCCGTTCCGGTGTCCAACGATTCTCACCGATGGGTTCTCCTGCCAAATTTACCACTCCATCACACCCTGCGATCGCGTCTTGCCAAGATCCCGATTCGGTGGGAGTATAGCCGATAATCTCTAAGTCAGGAAACAGCCGAGTCGCTTTGGCTCGGTTTCGGGTTAAAATCATCGGTTGATGCTCTAACTCAAGCAGACGCTTGACTAAGCGAGAACCAATAAATCCGGTTGCTCCAGTAATAGCGATTTTCACGATTAACCTACTCTGCTCCCTGTGCTTGTTTTGTGTCACCGTAAGCCATACCATTGGCTTCGGCATAGCGGTGCATAAAGCGCATAAAACGATCCCAGTGATCTTGGCGTTCGACTTCAAATTCGCAGTCTACCCGCCTTAAATCATCGCCTTCTGGACCACCGAATATAAATTTAACCGATGATGGTTCCACACTAATCTGCCCTTCTTCATCAATTAAAAGCAAGGCATTGGCGAATCGTTTAGTATAACTCTGGAATTTTTCTATCGCTTTTAAGGAATCGAAACTCATTAATACTGAACGCACGCCCGAACTTCGATTGCGCCGTAAGCTAACATTGCTCAGTTCTTCAGGAAGTCCTTCAAAAAATTGAATCGATGGCGTTTGGGAAGTCATTTTTAAATGGGGAATACTATATTTTTAAGTATACTCCAACAGATCCCTATTATAAAGACGAGTCAGCGTGACTTTTTCTTAGCATCAATGACTAAGGATTCTAGAAAAGAAGGGGGTCGGAGAAAATTGTCCCCCTTCTTTTGTTTTTAGAAGTAATTTGATGATTCGTAGGGGCGCAAGGCTTGCGCCCTTGCTTAGCGCAGGATTAAACCCTCGTATCGGAAAGGACAAATGACAAATGACAAATGACAAATGACAAATGACAAATGACAAATGACTAAACCGCTTGCGGTTGCACTTGCGGCTGGAATTGGAACAGTGAGTACACCACATTGCGACGAATGTCAATCATCATTTCCAAGAAGGTTTCATAGCCTTCTTGCTTATACTCAATCAGTGGGTCTTTCTGCCCATAACCGCGTAACCCGACTGACTCACGCAACGCATCCATTGATTGCAAATGCTCCCGCCACAAGGTATCAATCTGCTGCAAGATGAAGAACCGTTCTGCTTGTCGCATCAATCCCGGTTGAATTTGATCGATTTGGGCTTCTTTAATGTCGTAAGCTTTGCGGACTTCTTCATGCAAGAAGGTTTTAATCTCCGTGACTGTCATATCATCCAGATGCTCTGGCTGGAGATCTTGCAACAAATACACAAACTCTTGTACCTTGGATACCAAACTGCCTAAATCCCATTCTTCCGGCGGCAAATCCGGGTTGACGTAGGCGTCTACAATATCATCCATCGTCTTCTCCGCATATTGGATGACTTGTTCTTTCAAGTCTAATCCTTCTAACACCCGACGACGTTCGGCATAAATTGCCCGCCGCTGATTATTCATCACCTCGTCATATTCAAACACCTGTTTCCGGGTGTCATAGTAGAAGGTTTCCACTTTTTTCTGCGCCCCTTCTAAGGAACGAGTCAGCATTCCGGATTCGATCGGCATATCTTCCTCAACTCGGAAAGCATTCATCATCCCCGCCACGCGATCGCCCCCAAAAATCCGCAGCAAGTTATCCTCTAAGCTGAGGAAAAACTTCGTCGAACCCGGGTCACCTTGGCGTCCCGCCCGTCCCCGGAGTTGGTTATCAATCCGGCGAGATTCGTGGCGTTCGGTACCAATCACATGCAATCCGCCGATCGGCTCGGTTTTGATTACCTCATCCTGTTCTTTATGAGTAAAGGCTTCATATTCCTTTCGCACCGCCCGACAAACCTCCCGCAGCTTTTGAATCACTGGGTCATCCGTCGGGGCATTTTCCGCCGCGATCGCTATTTTTTCTTCGGCTTCTAATTCCGGTAGACTGCGTTCCCCATACTGCTGCACCGCAAACTTCACCGCCTCAATCAGCTTTTGCTCGGTTTCCGGAGACAACTGAGTCGGGTAAATCTGGGGACTTACCTTCCAAGTTTTCACCTTTTTCCCTGGTGCAAACCCTTGGGCTTGGGAGCGTTTCCCACCCCCTCCTGCCATAGCCGCAAAGGAATCTTCTTCTTCGGGGATGACAATCTGCGGCATGAAATATTCCCGCACTTTCAGCCGCGACATGTAATCTGCATTACCCCCTAAGATAATATCGGTACCACGTCCTGCCATGTTCGTCGCGATCGTCACCGCCCCTTTGCGCCCCGCTTGGGCAACAATTTCTGATTCCCGTTCCACGTTCTCCGGTCGGGCATTGAGCAGATTATGGGGAACGTCCAATTGGCTTAACAAACGCGAAAGCACTTCTGATTTTTCCACACTGGTCGTACCCACCAATACTGGGCGTCCTTGCTCATGCATGTCCGCACATTCTCGTGCCACCGCTTTCCATTTGGCTTCCTCAGTTTTATACACTACATCCGACATATCCCGCCGTCCGGGGGGCTTATTGGTGGGGATAATCGTGACTTGTAGGTTATAGATTTTTTCAAATTCGGCTTCTTCTGTTTTGGCTGTTCCGGTCATCCCGGCTAGCTTGGGATAGAGCAAAAAGAAATTTTGATAGGTAATTGTCGCTAGGGTTTGGGTTTCTTTTTGAATCTCGACGCCTTCTTTTGCCTCAATCGCCTGGTGCAGTCCATCACTCCAACGCCGTCCCTGTAAGACCCGTCCGGTAAACTCATCGACGATGACCACTTCATCGTTACGCACGATATAGTTTACGTCATTGGTAAACAGTTCCTTTGCCTTAATCGCGTTGAAGATATAGTGCGCCCAAGGATTTTCCGGGTCATACAAATCCCCAACCTCTAGGAGTTTCTCCGCCTCGATAAAGCCTTCATCGGTGAGGATGACATTACGCGCTTTTTCATCAACCTCATAATGCTCCTCCGGCTGAAGCATTTTAGCGATTTGAGCCGCTTTCATATAGTTCTGGGTAGGGCGTTCCACCTGTCCAGAAATAATCAGGGGGGTGCGGGCTTCGTCAATGAGTACGGAGTCTACTTCGTCAATGATGCAGTAATTGAAGGGACGCTGCACCACCTCATTCATTGAGGTTGCCATATTATCCCGCAAGTAGTCGAAGCCCAACTCGCTGTTTGTGGCATAGGTAATATCACAGCCGTAGTTGCGCTGTCGTTCCGCAGGACCCATCCCTGACTGAATCAGTCCCACCGTTAATCCCAGGAAACGGTGTACCTGTCCCATCCATTCCGCGTCCCGGCGTGCCAGGTAGTCGTTGACGGTAACAATATGTACCCCTTTGCCACTTAAAGCGTTGAGATAAGCTGGGAGGGTGGATACAAGGGTTTTCCCCTCACCCGTTTTCATCTCCGCGATTTCTCCCCGGTGCAGCACAACACCACCTAATAGCTGCACATCAAAATGGCGCATTCCCAGAACCCGCCATGCAGCTTCCCGCACGACGGCAAAGGCTTCGGGTAGGAGATCCTCTAACAGTTCTTCTTGCTCACGATCGGTTGTCGCTTTTTCAAGCTGCTGCTTGAATTCTACGGTTTTCCCTTGGAGTTGCTCATCGGAGAGCGATCGGATATCTTCTTCCAGAACGTTGATATCGGCAACGAACGGTTGGTATCTTTTAAGTTTGCGGGTGTTTGGATCGCCAAGTAAGTTTTTTAACATAGCAGGAGAGGGATACGTCTAATCGCGCTTTGTCTAGGGTTAAGGTTAGACACTCAAGACTAAGGGCATGAATAGGGGAGTCAGCGTTCACAGGCAATCTTGCACGAGTCCCAGTGGCTAACGGCTAACCCATGATAAACCACCGCTTAGGGCGGCATTTTTATGATCATCCTACCATTTTTGCTCAGATTGAGGGGGTACGGGGATCTCGAACAATGCTGGTGGATACTCTTGGCGCGTGGGCAAGATGCTAATCCTATAATAAGATGGTAAGCTGTTCGGCATTTAAATTGGGATACCTCAAACCCTGAAAGGCAACAGGCAACAGGCAACAGGCAACGGGCAACGGGCAACAGGAAATACACAATTTAAATGCGTTTTACTTATTTTGGTAAAAATGGAATGTACCTCCTATTATCGCCCCAATAAGCTATTGACTTTACTTAAGAAATATCACGGATAAGGCTTCAGAATATTTTTGACCGTATGTCGTTCTTTTAATGATATAAGATATAAATATTTTTTGAAAATATGTAATCAATACAGAAAGTATTAACCACACCAAAAAACGTTCAATTGCTTGTGATTTAAGGTTAAGTATTTTGAAAATAGCTCCTCCATGATAAATTAATAAAATATGCCACAAATAGATCCATAGTGACGAAGAACTAATAAAAAGTATAATTTTTTTAATCTGATCTATCTGATTGTTATGAAAATTTAATTTATTCCATAGATTCAAGCAAAAGTCAACGAATAAATACATTAAAGTTGACATAAATATACCATAAGTCACATAGTAAAGTCTCGGCGGGAACTTGGCAATATAGGTTGAAACAAAATATCCGGCGTCACTATAATAATTTAATCCTAAAATAATATACACAATACCAGCGAAAATAGAAATTAATAAGATTGAACTATTTTTCATTCTTGCCATTATCATCCCCAGTCCGAATAAACAGCTATAAGGAATTAAATAAAAACAAATTTGCTGCCAAAATATAAAGAGGAATAATCTGCCGTAAATAAAATCAAGAATAGGATTAGAAATGCCCGTATTTTCTACATTTAACCTGAGGATAAAACTAGCCAATACTTCATAAGCGCCATAAATAATTCCCAAAGACATCAAGAAAAATAGCCGACTTGACAAAGCCTGTTTTAACTTTAAGAAAAGTGGAGAAACCATGGCAACTAAGACAAAGACACGAAGAATCCAAACATATCCAATGCTGATATAATTCAACAAACAAAAGCTTCCTATTATTTCTTTCAAACTAAAAGGAAATACCTGGTTTTTATCTTGAGCTAAAGTGACTAGATATGTAAAAACAAAAAGTACTATAAGAAAAAACCATACGGGGATAATTAATCTAGGAATTCTTTTTCTCAGGTAAGTGATGAATGAATATTGTTTATCACCAGAAGAATGATAAAAAACACTTCCTGAGATGATAACCATGAGTGGGACATCAAAGTTTCGTAATTCTTCTATGACCATTTCGATCGAATTTTGACTATTTCCATAAATGGCATGGGCAGCAAAAATTCCGAAAATGCCAATAATTTTAAGAATATCAAATCGGATATCTCTACTATGGTTCGGTTTAACTTGCATAAAACTAATGCTTTTTGATTGTTCTTGAGAGTTGTACCTACTTTTTTTAAAAAAAACTATATGGTTTTAGGCTTCTCTCCACAATTTCAAATTCTAAATTGTGGCTTTCCCTAAAATCATGGGTAAAGTGGTCAACCTCATTTGTGTCACTCAGTTCTAAATTGTAGAAATCGACAACATCATGTTCAAAATAAGGACCAGCGTGCCAAGTCCCTAGTTCTAACTTGATGAAACAGTTTCCCGGAATCCGAAAAACTTTAATTTCATCAATGGCGGGTTGTTCACGTTCACAAGCAGGTGCAACCGCCATCCACCAGTCTTTCCCTTCTAGAGAACCCAAACATTGGGTACATTGCTGATGGCGCGTGATTGTGTGAAATTTGCGACCTCTGTGATACAAGCGCATGATGTAAAAGCGGGGAGTACCGTCGTGCAGAACTAATTGGGCATCTGTTGCATCATAGGGTTTATCATCGGCTGTCGGCGTGATTAATTGACCGAAAGGTTGAA
Organism: Coleofasciculus sp. E2-BRE-01; assembly: GCF_040221695.1. Taxonomy (NCBI): domain Bacteria; kingdom Bacillati; phylum Cyanobacteriota; class Cyanophyceae; order Coleofasciculales; family Coleofasciculaceae; genus Coleofasciculus; species Coleofasciculus sp. E2-BRE-01. Next base: position 37,261 of record NZ_JAVKEA010000096.1, read on the forward strand.
AGCGTTCGGCGCTAATTTCTTCTACTGAAAGCTGTTTCACTGAAATGGTGCGATTCATGACAGATATCAATTGCAACACAAAGCTTACTGCTATTTTGTCCCAAACAAGCGATCGCCTGCATCCCCAAGTCCGGGCAAAATATAACCATGCTCGTCTAAGCTTTCATCAATCGCGGCGGTATACAAAGGGACTTCCGGATGATGATCATGGAAATTCGCGATTCCCTCCGGTGCAGCTAGCAAGCACAAAAATTTAATGGACAACGGGATAAAATCCTTCACCCGATCCACGGCTGCTACGGCTGTATTCCCTGTAGCCACCATGGGATCAACAACCAAGATGTCTCGGTGTTCAATATCATGAGGCAGTTTGCAATAATATTCAATCGGAATCCGAGTCGTTGGATCGCGATACAAGCCAATATGCCCCAAGCGGGCGGAAGGGATCAATTCTAAGATACCATCAACCAGCCCTTGCCCTGCCCGCATAATCGAAACAATCACCATTTTCTTATCTGAAGCCAGCATGGGAGCGTGCATGGGAGCCAGAGGTGTTTTAATCGGTGCGTATTTAAGCGGTAAGTCCCGCGTTACCTCGTAAGCTAGCAAGCCGCCAACTTCTTTCATCAGTTGACGAAATTTAGCTGTACTGGTGTCAGCCTGACGCATAAGGGTTAGCTTGTGCTGTACGAATGGGTGATCGATTACTGTAACTTGAGGGATCATTTGTTAATAGTAGACAGATTTTTATCTGTATAAAAGTTAATCTTCCTGAGAGTATACCACTCCTGTTGCCAAATCACAGCAAAGAAAGGAATATAAGATAAAATGTATTTGCAAAATGGATTTAATTCATTTTTGCAATATCCAAAATAAAAACAATATAACAGTGAGACTATTAGCCTATTTTACACTAGCAAAGTCAATGGGTAACGTCATAGTTGGTGGGCAATGGACTAAAACTCTTATCCAGTCGTCTAAAGACGACTGGATCTTGGGAGACGCATCTTATGGTAGAGACGTTGCATGCAACGTCTCTACAACTTCACTATTGCAAGAAAGCCTATTGCCTATTCCCTGGCGCGTAGCGCTATACTTTTGATGCAGAAGAGGGAGAAGGGATATCCGTTAACACTCGCTTCACCATGCTGATAAATTCCTCCAAGACATAAGGTTTGGTTACATACAGATTCGCTCCTAGACGTATCCCGCGTTCAATATCCCTGGGTTCGGATTTTGCTGTCAAAAAAATAAACGGGGTTTGGCGACCAAATCGGCGCAGTTGTGATAACACAGTATACCCATCAAATCCGGGCAGATTAATGTCGCAAATAATTAATTCTGGGTTCAGACATAAGCTAAAGTTGACGCCACTTGACCCGTTATCTGTGGAAATTACATCATAGCCATTGGACGGGTTATATCCTTCCATTGCTAAAATTTCGGATAAATTATCACGCAGGCTTATGTCATCTTCAATGATTAGAATTCTTTGCATTGTTTCGCCTATTCCCATACTGGCGTTTTAGTTGGATTGAATCATGTTGTTCTTCTTTATTATTCCCTAACAGTTGAGGGGTTTCATCCGTGAATTCTCTAGATTTTTCAAGTTTTCGGGAAAACTAGACGTTGCTTATCGTTGGGGAACCCTCTCCTAGAATTTACAGAGATCTATCCTTATAAAGATTTGCAAACAAAACTTGACTCAAGCGAGTTGATCAGTGAAACTACAGACAAGAGCGTAATACACTGTAAACAAGCGTATTACGTTAGTTGTGGTTAACTCCAAACAAAGGCTGATTAATCCATAATTAGCCGGAAGCTGGGATGGAACAGCACGTCTTGCCCAGAAATACTGTCTCCATCCAGGCAACCCGCGAGATTGGTTGATTGAGCCTATTGATGAAGGATAACCTCTGCTATACCGTTTGCACCTCCTCAATCATTTCTAGTGTGTCTCCCTTTTGGTGTCCGGTATGGTAAGCAGCAAGGAGAATTTGGCTGGTTTTTCCGCAGGCGATCGCACCCCTAGCGTCAATAGCGATCGCACCTAAATCCCGCCGATTCTCCTTTGCTTCTTTTATGGAACGTTCCATAGCATCGGCTAAGGATAAACCGTCGGTGACACGCACCACCACCCGTGCGGCGAAGCATTCATCAATAATATCTTCCCCAATTCCGGTACAGCTTACCCCCGCGTTTAAGTTGGCGTAATTCCCCGCAGGCATTGCCGAATCGCTGACTCGACCAATGCGTTCAAATCCTTTCCCTCCGGTGGATGTACCCGCCGCCAAGCCGCCCTGACTATCTAATGCCACAACTCCAATTGTGCCACGTCCGGCTTCCGAAGAAAGGAGTTCGGGTTCGCTGACGACATCCGCCATCGTCCGTTCAAAGTTGTCCTGTCTATCCTGTAACCATTCCTGTAAACGCTTCTCAGTCAAGGGGTTGTAAATCGGTGCATTCACTTCCCGCACCAATTCCGCCGCCCCAAAATCCGAGAGAATGCGATCGGGACAATCTTGCAAAATCTTCGCCAAATTGATGGGATTTTTAATCCGTGAGACATTAATCACACCGCTAAAGCGTTGAGGTTTACCATCCATCAGTGACGCACTCATGCGAATCTGTCCATCGGATTGTAATACCGAACCCGTTCCGGCATTATAGCGGGGTTCATCTTCGAGGAGTTGACAGCCTCGAATCACCGCTTCACGGGCGTTTGCACCCGATGATAACAGGGCATAGACCTCATCAAGTATTTGATAAAGCGAATCGCGCACCGCTTGGGTGGCGTCTTTGGTTTTCAGGGCGCTTCCGGCACCACCATGAATAATTAATTTGGGTTGCATTGAATTCACGAACTCCTTGATAGTCAACTGGCTTGGGATTTGCGTCGGCGGCAGCGTTCCGAGCAGAACTTTACATTATCCCAGCATTTCGCCCATTTTTTGCGCCAAGTGAAAGGACGTTCGCAGACGGGGCAGATTTTGGTCGGTAGATCTGACTTAGAGCGTACTCGTGCCATGTTACGTTCAGGAGCAGTTAACTCCTCAATCGTAACTCCTTGTAACCTGTAATCCTGTAAACCAGTAGGGTGGGTTAGGCAGAACTTTATTCGGGCAAATACTATTTAATTGACTAAGCTGTTCGGCATTTAAATAGGGTATAATTAAAATAGGAAATCCGAAAAACGAAAAAAATATGCCAGCCAAAAATTATTTGAAACCCGCTCAAAAAGAAAAATTACAAGTTGCTCTAAAAACCGAGAAAAATGCAGA
>NZ_JAVKEA010000097.1:0-22290 GCF_040221695.1 Coleofasciculus sp. E2-BRE-01
AAGATTGGTGTAAAAAAGGGAAGCGAAAACGAGTTAGAGGAGACCGAAGAAAGGGAAGAGTCAATGTCATGGGGTGTATGCGTCATTCAGATAAGAAGAGATTTGTCGAATTTCTAGATAAAAGCAATTCAGACAACTTTACAAGGTTTTAAAAAGCTTCTACGAAGAGGCAATTAATGAATGGATAGAAGCGGGGAATAAAAGAGAAGAGTTTACCGAAAAGGGAGCCAAAATTGTTGTTATTTTAGTCAACGTCAGCTTTCACAAAAAAGAAGAGTATGTTAATAAAATAGAAACTGAAATGCCCAATATTCATCTTGAATATTTACCCGAGTATAGTCCAGATTATAACTAAATTGAATTAGTCTGCATTCACCAAAAGAATATATTGCTAATCGGCTTTTTGAATCCAGTGAAGAGTTAGAATCTTTGTTGCATCAACTTTTAAATGAAGACAAGCTAGTTATTAACTGGGGGCGCAAACTGAAAAATAAGGGTAATGCTCTTATCACAGTTTAAATGCATGACAGCTTATTGCCTATCAAATTCTCTATACTGCTTCTCGCGATTTGCCGTTTTATAATTCATCATCCAAATTTATTGAGAGTTTAAGCAAATATGCGCCGAATTCGTTTTACTATGAATGGCTAAATCATCCTGAACCCGGAGATTATTGGCAAAAACTCTCACCTAACCTCGACGGTGTGGATTTGCCGATGCTGCATATTGGCGGTTGGTTTGATACCTACCTGCGGGGTAATTTGCGCCTCTATAAAGAAATGGCAAATCGGAGTAACTTTCCCCAACATTTGATTGTGGGACCTTGGGCGCATCTGCCTTGGGGACGGAAAGTCGGGGCAAGAGATTTTGGCGCAGAGGCGGTAAGTCCTGTGGATAGGTTACAAGTTCGTTGGTTTGACCAGTTTCTCAAGGAAATTGATAGCGGATTGTTGGACAAACCGCCTGTCTATTTATTTGAAATGGGCAGTAATCAATGGCGTTATTTTGATACGTGGTTATCAGATAATCAAAAATCCTATTGTCTTTTCAGCACGGGTTTAGCCAGTGTGCGAGACGATTCCGGGACTCTTATTCCCCAATCGGAATCGTCTGACCAATTGCCCCTCCTGTCTTCTGCAACTGATGTATTCGTTCATGATCCCTGGCGTCCAGTTCCGGCGTTGGGAGGTCATGCGACAATCCCGGCTGGGTCGTTTAATCGTTCTACTCTTGATAGCCGCACTGATATTTTAACCTATACTTCAGCCCCGTTTGCTGAAGATTTAAGTCTAATGGGGGATGTCGCGGTTGAGATTTTTTGCTACGCCGATAAATCGAGTTTTGACCTCTGTGCCGTCTTATCTGAAGTGCTTCCGAATGGAATCGTTTATAATTTCACTCAGGGGTATGCAACTGTAAGTCTGGGTCAAGAAATAACACCCGTTAGGATTGAACTACAGCCGACTTGTATGAAAATTACCAAAGGGAATGGATTACGTCTGAGTCTAAGCGCCGCTTGTTTCCCAGCCTATCCGGTGAATCCAGGAACAGGCGTATCGTCTGCGGCAATGTCCTTGATGGAAGCTCAAATTATTACACTTACGGTGAATTGTGGTGGAAACTTGACATCAAAGGTTTTGTTACCAATAACTTAAGTTTATCTTATGATATTTGGCTTGATTGATTGGACAAGGAAAGAACGAAAATCAGCCATCAGAAAGAATTATACGCTCTAGACTCTCAACTCTTAAACCTATCTTAAGCTGTTGCCTGTTCCGGCTTTTAAGCGTTAAAGAGTATAAATACTCAGCACCGAGCTGTATTATACCTTATACAATTAAAACTGGAATAAATAATCCAGATAAAAGGAGGCTTAAATCGGTTGCTGATGAGGATAAAAAACTAGGTACAATGAGAGAAGGGATTGAGTTCCTTTACCTGTTTGGTTTAACTCTACTATCTATCTAGCGAGAACTTTTACAAAGCTAAGATCCTGACATAAAGCCTGCACTCCTGCCGTTTTTGCGTTAACCCAGATAAATTTCAGAACGAGTCTGAATATCAAATCAGTAGCCCAAGGGCGAAGGACTGCACCTATAACCGACAATTAGCATCAAAGCTTATCGTGGCAAATCAAGCGCCGACGACGAACAGCGCCTAGCTCAATGGCTAGCGCTCAAGGTCTAACACGGATGTGATACAAGAAAACTAGAACTAAAGGATCATCGAGAACAACCGAGGCTCAAACACCTTTGCCTAGACTATCCTCAACTTGCTGAGAACTATAGTCAATTGCTGATGATGAAAACACCTCCTTCAGCAGGGTGTAAATTGACCCACCCTTCCCCCAAGCTAAACCCAGTCAAGAGTTTTGACGTTTGACCAATGATGAACAAACCACCCTTTCTAGAAATGACCCCCCAAGATAATCACCAGCAACCGTTGGCACAGCCTCATAAGTCTTGGCGTCCCCGTCATTTTCTAGTCTGGATGGTAGTGGGTCTAACCACCGTGACGATTGGCGCTGTCGCCACAGTCAGCTATTTTGGAGTGCGCCAGCTAATCCTAGAAAACATCAAACAAAACGCGCTCAATTCAGTGCAAGCCGAAGCCAGTGAAATCGATCGCTGGCTAGCCACACGCAAGGCTGAAGTCGAAACCATCGCCAGTACCCCGATCTTGCGATCGATGGACTGGTCGCAGATTAAACCGTACTTGGAACGGGAAGTCCAACGCAGCCGGGATTTTACCTCGTTTTCCCTGGTTATGGCGGATGGGACATTTCAAAGCAGCAATGAAGGTCAGGGGAGTGTCAGCGATCGCCACTATTTCCAACAAGCGATGGAGGGAAAAGTCTACGTTTCTGATCCCTTGATTAGTCGAGCAACGGACTTACCGATTATTGCCATTGCCGCGCCGATTCTAGCACTTCCCCCCCAACCGCCTCGACCCATTGGTACAACGGTTGGTGCGATCGCGATGGAGCGCGTGGAAGAAGTTGTCGAAAACATATCCCATGGCAAGGACAGCTACGCCTTTGCCCTCAACTCTAGAGGCGTGCCGATTGTTTATCCAGAGGAAAAACCCTTAGGAACGGAAAGACAACCTGATTCAAGTTTACTGGAGTCAACTGAACCGAATCTAGCCGCGATCGCTAGCCAGATGGTGAACAAAGAACAGGGAATCCAACAGGCAAATCTGTTCGGGGAATCCGTTTACGTGGCGTATGTCCACCTAGAAGAGGCAAACTGGTCGATTGCCTTAGTCATGAACGATAAGAAAATAGAAAGTCCGATCTGGTCACTCAACTTGCTGGCTATCGTTCTGGTTGCCCTCTTGTTCGTTGCCATATTTTTCATCAGGCGACAGGTGAAACTCTTTGAGATGACACGGGCTAAAGCCGCCAAAGAAGCACTGCTCAACCGCTTGACCAATCGTATTCATTCCTCACTTGACCTGGATCGCACCTTACCCGCTACCTTAGAAGAACTGACATCGCTGCTGGGGTTAGAACGAGTCATTTTCGGGTGGTTGCTCAACAATCAGACGTTAAGAATTGCCTATATGTACACGGAGGAGGGTTTATCGAGCGAATGTAGACAGTTAAAGATAGCGACGTCCGGTAACTTAGAGACTCAGTTACGCAAGGGTGAAACCGTTGATTTCAAAGTATCCATGATCAATGGTCAATCTGATAATGCTGGTTTAGAAAACACCCCAGATAACCCTTTCTCGTCCCATCCTGCTACCTCTTCAGAGGAAACCTATATCCTGGAAAATGGTCACTATTCAGCGATTCCCATCCGTCCTCAAACCGGACCCTTGGGCTATTTAATCTGTATCCATGCCACCAGTTGGTCGTGGAGTCCTAGCGACATCGAACTCTTAGAAGCAATTTCTAAACAAATTGCCAGTGCTTGCACCCAATCCCATCTCTACGCTCAAACCCAAGAGCAAATCCAACTCCTCGACAATACCTTAAACTCATTAGAGCGAGAGCGCCGACAACTGCAACAAGTCATTGCCAGTGCGCCGATGGCAATGGCAATGTTTGATAACGAAATGCGCTATATGGCTCATTCCCGAAAGTGGCTGATGGTGCAAGGGCTGGAGGAAGAATCCATCATTGGTCGCTGCCATTACAACGTCATCCCAGACATACCGGAACACTGGAAACAGATTCATCAACGGGCACTCACCGGGCAAGTGATCACCAACCCAGAAGATATTTGGGAACGTAGTGATGGTTCTATCGTTTACATGCGCTGGGCAATTAACCCCTGGTATACTCCGAATGGTCAAGTGGGTGGAATTGTCATTGCCACCGACCAGATTAACGAATTAGTCGAAGCCAGAGAAGCGGCACTGGAAGCGGTACGGTTTAAGTCCAAGTTTCTGGCTAACATGAGTCATGAAATTCGCACCCCGATGAATGGCGTCTTGGGCATGGTAGGACTCCTATTACAGACTCAACTCACGCCCCGACAGCGAGACTATGGTCAAACGATTCGCCGTAGTGCTGACCATTTACTGACAATCATCAACGATATCCTGGATTTCTCCAAACTAGAAGCTGGAGAAATGGAACTCGAAACCCTTGAGTTTGACCTGGATGGCTGCATCGAATCAGTTCTTGATGTGCTAGCCACTCAAGCCGAAGCGAAGAACCTAGAATTGGCAACCTTAGTTGACCGCCAAGTCCCCCGACAACTCAAAGGTGATCCGGCTAGACTGCGACAGGTTCTGTTAAATCTAGCAAATAATGCCCTCAAGTTTACCCCCCAAGGGGAAGTGGTTATCCATGTCACCTTAGAAACCGCCACCTCCAAAAATGCCACGCTCCACTTTGCCGTGTCCGATACAGGAGTGGGCATTTCCCCAGAAGGTCAAGAAAAACTCTTCCAATCCTTTTCCCAAGTTGATAACTCCACCACTCGTCAATATGGCGGCACAGGCTTAGGGTTAGCTATCTGCAAACAGTTGGTCGATTTGATGGGCGGCGAAATCGGCGTGGAAAGTCAGGTGGGTAAAGGTTCCACGTTCTGGTTTACGGCAAAATTTGACACCCAAACGAACGCTGAATCCCCCACCACTCCCTTTGCCCTCACCCATCTAAAACTGTTGGTTGTTTCCGAAAGTCGCACCACCCGCCAATCGGTGCGTTACTTAGTCAATACCTGGGGAATTGGGATTGATGAAGCCAACTCCGCAGAACTGTCCCTAGATGCCCTGCGCCAAGCTGCTGCGGTTAACCAGCCTTATGATGTGGTGATCTGTGATTGGCAACTGCCCCAAATCGAGGATGGGTCCCTGATTAAAACTATTCGCTCTGATTCAGCGTTGAGCCACACCAAAGCCGTGGTGATGACGCCGATGAATCAACGGGATCAAGTCGAACAATTACTCTCTGTGGGAGCGGCGAGTTATCTGCTCAAGCCGGTGAGAGCCTCACGGCTATTTGATAGTTTAATGGCGGCTGTAGCACCCGAAATGATTAAAGAACAGCAGGAGGAAGAACTAGCACAACATACAACGACTGGAGACTTCACTCATAAACAACCTGCGACTCCTCTGAATATCCTCTTAGCTGAAGATCATCCGATCAATCAACAAGTCATTCTTAATCAGTTACAGATGTTAGGTTATGAAGCCGACTGCGCCCCCAATGGTCAAGTTGTCCTGGAATTAGTCGAGCAAAATTCCTACGATATCATTCTCATGGACTGTCAGATGCCTGTTCTGGATGGCTATGCGACTACAACTAAATTGATTGAGCGTTACGGTAGCACTCATCCGGTTATTATTGCTCTAACCGCTCATGCGTTTCCTGAAGATCGAGAACGATGTGCGGCAGTTGGTATGGATGACTATATTAGCAAACCTGTTGATGAGGAAATGTTGAGCGAACGGTTAGAGTATTGGGCAACCCAGATTAGACATGATGAAGACAAAGGGCAAATGGCAGAAGGAAACGAGAAGGCAGAGGACAAAGGGCAGATGGCAAATGGTAAGGAAGACATTAACTCAACACTCAACACTTCCCCAATTAACTGGGAACACCTCCAGCGTGTCACCCTCGGTAAAAAATCAGCTCAAGAACGACTGTTGCATGCTTTTATCGAACATGCTGAAGCGGATTTAAAAGATATCCAGACTGGAATTGCTGCTGAAGACTATGAACAAATCTATGCCAAAGCCCATCGGTTGAGAGGATCAAGTGCCAATTTAGGGATGGAGGCGATCGCAGAATTAGCCGCCCAAGTCGAAAACCATGGACGTTCCGGTTCTCTAGCCGCGATCCAGGAAAACGTTGGTGAGTTAGAACAACAACTGACTACAGTTTGCGAATACATCCGCAGCATGAATGGTTCATCATGAATTCCATAAGACACACCGAGCGTGTTACCGAGCGTGTTACTGAGCGAAGCGTTCGACTGAGCGCTCACGCCGAAGTCCGAAGTAAGCCGAAGTAAGTCGAGGTGTTCCCTGTTCCCTATTCCCTATTCCCTATTCCCTATTCCCCATTGCCCATTGCCCATTCCCTAACAAATAACCATGGCAAAAATCCTCGCCGTTGATGATGATATAACCGTCCAAATCATTCTCCAAGAGTTGTTAGAGAGTGAAGGTCATGAAGTTCTGCTAGCGGATGATGGAGAAGCGGCACTCCAACAAACCCAAAAACTTAAACCTGACTTAATCATCTGCGATTGGATGATGCCTAAACTCGATGGCTTAGAACTGTGCCGCCGCATCAAGGCAGATCCGCAACTAGCAACCATTTTTCTGATTCTACTAACCATACGTGAACAAGTTGCCGATCGCGTCCAAGGGTTAGATTCGGGGGCGGATGATTTTCTCTCAAAACCCATTGAACCCAGTGAATTGCAAGCCAGGGTGCGTTCGGGATTGCGGCTATGTCAATTAAACAAACAACTCTCACAAGCCCTCCACCATCTCAAGCAAACTCAATCTCAATTAGTTCAGAGTGAAAAAATGTCTAGCTTGGGTCAAATGATCGCTGGGATTGCCCATGAAATTAATAACCCCGTTACCTTCATTCATGGCAACTTATCCCACATTGAGGATTATACCGAAGATTTGTTAGATCTAGTTGAATGCTATCAACAGGAGTATCCAAATCCTAGCCCTCATCTACAAAACAAAATAACCCATGTAAATCTTGACTTTTTGAGTCAAGACTTTCCCAAAGTATTGGTTTCGATGAAAGTTGGCACTGAACGCTTGCGAGAACTGGTGTTATCCTTGCGGAAATTTTCCCGGCTCGATGAAGCTGAACGGAAACCCGTAGATCTTCATGAAGGAATAGAAAGCGCTCTTTTTCTCGTACAACATCGCTTATCCACTTCAGCCGGACAGCCCGGAATTCAAATCCTCAAAGAATACGGCGAACTTCCCCCATTTGAATGCTATCCAGGACAACTGAATCAGGTTTTTCTCCACATTATTAATAATGCTATTGATGCTTTAGAAATAAATAAAGAAAAAGAGACAGAAAACAATTATTTATCTCAAATTATACCAACTATTAAAATTAAAACGACTTTGGGAAACAACTATCAAGTAATTATTTGCATTATCGATAATGGAATTGGCATATCCGACAGTGTAAAACCTCGAATATTTGATCCATTTTTTACCACAAAACCTGTCGGTCAAGGTAGAGGGTTAGGGCTATCAATTGCCCATCAAATTGTGGTGAATCAACATGGCGGTGAGTTGGAGTGCATTTCTCAACCGGATATCGGGACGGAGATGATCATTAAACTTCCTTTTAAAAAATGTTTATTAGATTAAAAGTGTTTATAAAATATAGCAACCGCCAGGGCGGTTAGGACGCTAGAAGCGGTTTAGTTATGCTTAAAGATTCAGGGATTGATCGCTTGCGTGATCCATTGGCGATCGCACTCTTGAGTATAACGCCATCGGTTTTGTGGATCACCGCGCAATTCCAGGTGATCCACCTGTATTGGTTCAAGCAATAGGAGACAGAAATTGGGCAACGGTTGCTCCGGATCAGGTGGTGGTTGGGAAAATGCCGGATCACTTTCTATTCTAGGTTCACCCGGATTCGACCAAGCAAATTGCACACGCGCTGCATCAGAAAGCCCTTGCCAGGTTGTTTGACGCTCATTTTTTAAGGTCAATTCGGGATAATCTTCTCCCACTAGAATAAGCTGACCTCTTAATCGAAATTGTTCGCGAGTCTTGGGAAAATACCAGCAAATTTCTGCCCCAGAATTATGATAAATTTGATTAACTTTCTGACTGCGAGCATCGGTAATAATTTTTAAGTGGTTATCGAAAAAGCCCCGAAAAACAACCGTGCGATTAGCCGGATACCCATCTGGACGAACAGTTGCCAGTTGAAAGTACCGAGCATAAGGTAAGCTGCGGTTGCGATGAAGGGCGCGAGATAGGGGAACTCGCCAGGGAGCAGTTGACATTGTATGAAATGATGAATGATACCAAATCCGCTTTGAAAACCTTTTTTGTCATGGCGATTGAAATCGCAGCTATACAAGCAAAGTCCGCCTGCGCGGACTGGGTTATAGTGGGGGTAGATAACCCAGATTTGGTATGATGAATGATACCATGTCCGGCTGGGCAAGTGGATCTATCATATCCATAGTGATTGGGAAGGGAGCATTAGCCTCCTACTCTCCTACCCTTCTACTGATATTTCACAAAATAATCAATATGCTGAGCGACAATTCCCGGTACGGTTTCCGCTAGGTCATTTCCGGCTTGGTCAATTATCTGTAATTTAGTATTAGGGCTATGGTTGGCATAAGCTTGAGCATGATCAATCACTTCAAGTGAGTCTTGTCTTCCTTGAAGAATCAGCGTAGGGATGTCTAACTTGGGTAGATGTTCGTGTAATAATTCCCCTTGAATTTCTACCCGCCGTCGCCGGAACAACAATTGACAAGCTGTTGGGGATTGCAGCAATTGTTGTCGCTGTTTTAACGCTCTCTCAATATCTTTGTGACGCCCAAACAGCCGTGCTAGAGGTAAGAGCGATCGCAGGATAGTATAGGCAAGGGGAGGACGCCCGACTAACCACCTCCGCCACTGCCAAGTTTTCCAGTCTCCATCGTCTCGAATCCCTTCAGGCGCTAATAACACTAATCCCTGAACCTGTTCCGGGTGATGCAACGCATAACTAGCGGCAATCCAAGCGCCTAAAGAATGACCAACCAGGTAAACTTGGGGAAGGTGTAACGCCTTGATGAAGTTGAACAAACATTCAACCTCAACCTGAATTGAGTAGTGCAGTTTCGGCGTTTGGGAGTCACCAAATCCTAATAAGTCAAGGGCAAAGCAATGATAATCTTGATGGAGGTACTCAATTAGGGGTAGCCACTGACTACTATCGCTCCAAGACCCGTGTAAAAATATAAGAGTGGGTCCTTGTCCCACTTCACGCCAAAAGACTTGCCCCAAAGGTAGCTTAATGCGGGAATTCCGTAAGGTTAAATTCATCCTAGTTGCCGGGTGTTTCCAAACTCAACACTTAAAGTAGCAGGCTCTGTATAGCTCTCAAAACTTAACATTAGGCAACAGTGGTTTTACCATCAAAATAGTCCTGCAACTGTCGCCCATGATCGTGACTCAGGTTGCCCATCGGGATCGCTGAACGTTCAAAGGCTTGAACTGCCGTAATTTCCCACTCATCGTGTATCTGCATCGTTCCCTGAACCTCCGCTTCGACTACAACACAAACCGAATGAACTCTGGGATCGCGATCGGCGGCTGAGTAGATTCCCACCAATCGGCGAATTGCCAGCAACTCTAGTCCCGTTTCTTCTGCCAACTCCCGCCGCACGGTTGTGGGAATGTCTTGACCCCAATCCACCATCCCTCCAGGTAATCCCCATTTTCCGTTATCACGACGCCGAATCAGTACAATTTGTCCATCGGGTAAAACAGGGATAATACTTGTACCGAGGACTGGATGGCGGAAAATAATCCCCAATACCGTTTGGACAAAATACCAAATACGACCCATGGATTCAGATGGTTATGGAACAGGTAAATGACTGACTACAAACTGTTATCATAATCTGATTCTTACCCGTCCAGACATGATGGGCATCATTGAAAATTCCTGCCAAGATACACTAGGATGGGGCAAACTGGGTTGGATAGTGTAACACGGCTAATATAGACAATCCCCAGGTTACCCCCCGATTGCTTAGACACTGGACCTCCGAGGGATAATAACGACTCGGAAACAGAAGGGGATTCAGAATCGAAGCAAGCGGATTCTAATCGTCAGAATTCGGACTCTAGGTGATCCCCTGACACTTTCGCTTGAATAGAATAGTAGAGGCAATTTATGAATTGCCCCTACAGCTAAGATGGCTTGTGCCAACGTTCTTTTCTCTTTACCAACGTGCTTGCGGTCCCGTCCAAACTTGGTTAACCACTTGACCGTACACAATCGGTTCATCGTCAAAGGCGAGGTTGGTTTCACCTTGGAAATCAACGGACAACACGGGCCAACGCTCTTCACCTAGTTCACCGATGCGAAACAGAACCTGATCGGAATGGGTTTGACTCCACCCCAATAACACAGCATGGGTATAGTCAATGGGTTCAGGGGCGACGGTATACGTGCGATTTTTCTGGCGATCCCAAATCACCGCATAATCCGAAGCAAAGGATGTACTGAACAGCCCTTCAAACTGTCTTGCTAAAAGGCGATCGCTAGACGGAGACCAAGACACGGGGAGCAAAATGGCGAAGGTTCCTGGCATATCCGCATCTTCATTACTGACTAAAGGATTATCAGATAAGGGAGATGATGCCGTAAGCGTTTGCAAATCCCCGGTCTGCAAATCTTCTAGGAACATCACGCTGGTAACCCGGCTGCGATAGAATTCAGGTTGCCCTTGCATGGAAATGCGGCTATAGGCAGCATATTGACCGTCTGGAGAAATCAATGATTGGCTACGGTAGTAGCGTAAACCAACGGTATCACTCGCCGCTAGTTCAGCTTGAGTTGTCAACACCCAATTCCAAGGGACGGGATGAGGACTATCGAGAGGATCACTCTGCTCTACAGTCTCAATCATATCGGGAGCAGTTTCTTCAGTCACGTCGGGATTCGCTAGAGAAGAAGACACCGATGGATCTATTCCTAGAGGGACATGGGTGGGTTCAGGCGTATGAGCCTGTTGAGCTTGGGTAGATACGTTAGAAGTCATCAGTAGCCAAGGAGCGAACAGTAACAGGTATGGTTGTGAATAAAACCATCTGAATAAGCGGACTATTATTTTGAACATCGATATAGGTGAGGTTGCTAAACGGTGCGTCTTGTGTGAGGAGCAACGTTTTGGGAACTATGGCAGTGTGCTTTAGTCTATGTATATCAAGCTAAGGAACCCTACAACTCAACCTTTTTACGAAAGTTTTCACTTATGCCTGGAGATTAGGGATTAGAGAAAAGTTTTGAGTTTTGAGTTAACTCCCCCATCTCCCTCATCTCCCTCATCTCCCTCATTTCCCTCATCTCCCCGTCTCCCTTGTCTAGTTAGAGGTGGTGATAAACTTCTGGCAAGTGGCATGATCGAATTAATGGATGTATTGGTGTTATTCTTCTAAGGTCTGAATAAAATTCAGGAAAATCGGTGATTCAATCCGCTAATTCAGCAGACAAAACGACTTCTGCCTCTTCGAGGTCTCAACGCCCTTGGTTTCTCGTTTTTATATTCCGAGTGCTATTATTGGGCGTCAGTGGCGGCGTAGCCCTAATTTTGGGCATTGTCCTTGCCACGTTCTATCCCAGAACCAACCCAGAAAAACCCTTTTTCCTCAAAATGGCAAGCCATTTTGAAGAGCAGATGCCAGTCGTTTCTCCCCATACTACCCCAACATCGATACCAGAACCGACAGGTTCGCCACCTCAACTTACTCCTGTACAGAGACAACAGGTGCAAGCCCAGCTTACCCAACTGCAAGGTCAACTGCGATCATTGAGTGAGGGAGTTGCCACCTTAGAAGCCCAACTGGGCAGTAGTCGCCCCAATGAATCCTTAGAAGCCCGATTGCAAGCGATCGCGCTGCAACTCGAAGGCGTTCAACCTCCCCCTGAAGAGGCAACATCCAATGGGAATAATCCTAATGCTACTGTAATGGCAGCTTCATCAGACTCATTCGGTTCTAGCCAAACCTTGAAGGTGACGTTACCGAGTGATGTTTTATTTGAGGGCAACAACAGCCTACTGCGTCCAGAAGCAGGCTTGATTTTAGACAAAATTATTGCAGATTTACGTAACTATCCGTCAAGTACCATCCGCATCGCCGCTCATACAGATAGACAGGGTGAACCTGAGGACAATCGCGAACTGTCATTTCGTCGTGCCAAAGCTGTGGAGCAATATTTCGCTCGTGCTTTGGGGGATGACTACCGCTGGTTAGTTGTCGGTTATGGTGAAATTCGTCCCCTTGTGGCAAATGATACCGATGCGAATCAGCAACGCAATCGCCGAATTGAAATTGCTGTTGAATAAATTGTCATTCGTCATTTGTCATTCGTCATTCGTCAGTTTTTGCCTGAAAGTTAAAATGAACGTTATTTTCTTCGGTACGCCTCAATTCGCTGTACCTACTTTAGAACGCTTAATCAACCATTCAGAATTTAATGTTCTGGGTGTAGTAACTCAACCCGATAAACGTCGAGGGCGGGGAAATAAACTATCTCCTTCACCCATAAAAACCTTGGCGCTAACTCATCAACTGCACGTCTGGCAACCCAAACGAGTGAAAAAGCATACAGAAACCCTCAGCCAACTCAAACAAGCTGAGGCAGATGTATTTGTTGTTGTTGCTTATGGACAGATTCTGTCTCAAGAAATTCTCGATATGCCCAGACTCGGTTGTGTGAATGTCCATGGTTCAATTTTGCCGAAATACCGGGGAGCCGCCCCAATCCAGTGGTGTTTGTATCATGGCGAGACAGAAACTGGCATCACTACCATGCTTATGGATGCTGGGATGGATACGGGACCCATGTTACTGAAGGCTCACACACCCATTGGGTTATTAGACGATGCCCATCAGTTAGCTGTAAGACTGTCGGATTTGGGGGCGGATTTGTTAATCGAAACGCTGCTGAAGTTAAACCAAGGGGATGTTCAACCCATCGCCCAGGATAATTCCCAAGCGACGTATGCGCCCCTGATTCAAAAGTCAGATTATGCTGTCGATTGGTCACGATCTGCCATAGAAATACACAATCAGATCAGAGGATTTATACCGAATTGTGTCGCCTCATTTCGGGATCAATCCCTTAAAATCCTGGCAACTGCTCCTCTGGGAGAGGCTTACTTTCCCCAGTTACCTACAGATTTAAAGATTCCGGAGCAACAGTGGTTGTCTGTAAAGGAAGCTTCTGGGCATCCCGGAGAAGTGGTGAGTATTATTAAGGGACTTGGACCGATTATTCAAACAGGTGAAGGATTGTTGCTACTGCGCGAAGTTAAGCTAGCGGGTAAACGCGCTCAGTCGGCTTGGGATTTTGTCAATGGTATGAGGGTAGCTGTGGGAGAGGTTTTAGTTTCACAATGAGGTACACAGACAGATCCCCGACTTCTTGGAGAAGTCGGGGATCTTGCTTAGAGGAGTCAGTGGACTAATACCAATCTGGAACGACGTCTTCTGCTCCTTCACCCCCTACACCGATGCCTGTGTAGAATATGTCAGCATTACTGATGGTCATATCCTGCATTGATGCGCCATAGACGTTGGCATCGTAAATCGTGGCTTCTGTAAAATCAACCCGGTTTAAATTCGCTTCTTTCATATCCGCATTGGTGACAAAAGCGCCTGTCAAATTCGCCCCTGCCAAATTTGCCTCGCGTAGATCAGCACCTTCAAGGTTTGCGTGGCTCAGGTTAGCACCTTGCAGATTTGCCTCTCTCAAGTCAGCGCCAATCAGATGGGCTCCTCTGAGATTGGCTCCCGATAGATCGCAGTTTGCACAGGCTCCAGTGGATAATAACTGTTGCACATGAAGTGGATTTTCAGCTTTGACGGAGCTAGCGAACACTAGGGGAGTCAGTAAGGTTATCATTGCTAGAATCTTATGTTTCATAAGTTCCCCCTTTATTTTCAAGTTTTTTCCGTTCTTTACCTCACAATTCTATTATCTCATTAAATGAGCCGAAATGTAAATTATACTAAGGAGCTATACTAAAAAATCAAGGTTTCTTCACAGAAGCAAGTTCCGGTGAAAAATACTCCTTAAGGATGAAAGGGATTCTCTCGATATCCCTTGCTATTCTATCCAGAGACCTGATCATGCCTCTGCCTGGAGGGGGGGAGCTGATTACAAAATTGATACATTTTTCATGAATCAGCCGAGAATTCTGAATGATGAATCCCTCATTTTTCTGCCGTACCCCGTTGCTTGGTCAACTGGTCAATTGTATCGCCAATGACTGCGGTTAAGCTGTTGCGGGTTTGGGCGTGATTGGCTTGCTCAATTTTTAAGGCATTGATGAGGCGATCGCGCTCCATCATCACCTCGATCAGTTTTTGTTGCACCTGTTCTAGGGTTTGCAGTTTTGCCACTTCCTGTTCAATAGCAGAGGTAGCGTCGGGATCTTGAGCTTTGAATTGAGCCTTCTCCTGTTGCAGTTGCTGAACTTCAAGTGTGAGGGCGTCGATCTGTTGTTGGGCGAGTCGGGCTTCAGTGCGGCGTTGCTGGGCTTCAGTATTGTAGAGGCGACGCCAGTTAGCCGCAGATTCATTGGCAGCATCGCGATCGCGAATACTATCGGCAAGTTGCTGTTTCAGTTCCTTGATTTCGGCTAACCATTGTCTGACATCGTTGCTCATCGCAGACTGCTCCTGTAGGGGTTTCTGGACAAATAGGGAGTTGTGTAGATCCCTATACTGACTCCTGTTTATATTTAAGGGTCTAAAAATTTGGCACAGTAAGGGTGAATGATACTGCTAGCCCACCCATTCTTTATGCTACGTCCCCGTCTACTCCGTTTCTTACATTTTTTTCGTTATCTGAATCTGGCAACCCTGAGAATCACCGTCAGTCGTGCCTTAAAACATCGGCTCTTGAGTTTGTCCTCTCAGATGGCATATAACGCCATGTTAGCCCTGTTTCCCGCAATTTTGGTGATTTTCACCGTGATTGAGTTATTCAAACAATTTTTTCCTTGGACGAATCCAGCCGATCAACTTGGTGAATTAGCGCCAGAGCAGGCGATGCAACTGATGCGTAATTTTGCCGAGGGAATTAACCTCACAGACAATCGAGGTTTATTTTCCTTAAGCTTTATTATGGCAATTTGGGTGTCTTCCGGGGCGCTGAATGCGGCGATGAATGCCCTCGACCAAATTAATCAAATTCCTTCAGAAAAAACTCGACCTTTTTGGAAAGCTAAGTTAATTGCTATGGGTTTGACCCTAGGCAGTGTTTTACTCCTATTCATCGCCTCATTTATCTTGTTTATTAGTAACTGGGTGGTCAACTTGGTGGAATATAAAAGTATTGTTGTCATCTTGTTGACCCTCTTACGGCTTTTAAGTTGGCTCATTGCCTTAAGCTTAGTTGCCATCGTCTTTGCGATTATCTACCGCTTTGGCATCAGCCACTGGCGTCAGGGAAGCCCGATTATACCTGGAGCCGTTTTAGCTGCCGTATTATGGGCGATTGTATCTGGCGTGTTTCGGAATTACGTGGCGTCGAATTTCAGCAATTATCACAAAATTTATGGTGCTTTAGGGGCAGTGATTGTTTTACAGCTTTGGTTATATATGACATCTCTGGTAGTTTTATTAGGAGATCAACTTAATCTTACAGTAGGAGAGGCAATGCAAGCGGCTAAAGAGCGCTCAATTGAGAAACCTGAGTTAAAAGCAATATCTGAGATATCCGAATCTAAAATCCAATGACCCATAATTCCAAAACGTCTACTCTCCGGCGTCTGCGCCGATTAAGCCATCTGCTCGACAATGCCATTCCCATTCCGGGAACACCATGGCGTTTCGGTCTAGATCCTGTGTTAGGTTTGTTACCCGGGGCAGGTGATTTTTTAGGAACAGCGTTCTCTGCCTATATCGTACTCGAAGCAGCACGGATAGGTATCCCGCGATCGCTCTTAGGACAAATGGTTATTAATATTCTTTTGGATACAGTCATTGGTTCTGTACCCGTCGTGGGCGATATTGCTGATGCAACCTGGAAAGCAAATGCTAAAAATATTGAACTGCTAGAAACGTATTGGGATAGTCCTCAACCTGAAAAACAGACGGATTGGTTTTTTCTTGTCTTGCTTTTGCTAGGGTTACTTATAGCCGTAACCATTATCGCTACTCTTAGCTTGCTGGTCATCAAAGGATTTTTTGCAGTAATCAACGGGTAAAAAATTAGCAGAGATTTATCACACACAAACCCTTTTGACTCTATTGCTATCAATATCATCATCGGCTACAATAAACGCCAGTCAGTCCTTTTTTTACTTATTAATCATATAGCCGTCGTCATCAAGGTGAGAATAGAGTGAACGGATGCAACGACTATGTAGCCGTCATAAACCTTTAAACAGTGGCATAAAATATACACTCCGGTTCCTCATTACTATAGATATAGTCATAATCAAACGTCAAAAAATCCAGATTACAGCTTATTGAGAATCCTAAATTTAGGATTATTTGATGGGTAAAAGTAGATAAAACTAATTCAATAAGCTTCTTTTCATAAATATTGGGCTGCTTGATATAGTAATCGCGCTTAGCAAAAAATACGTTTTCATTTTTCGGTACAACAATTCCATTAATGCGATGAGAATATTGGATAGGCTTAATATAACTTCGGATAAAACATTCTTGATTTTTCTGAAGCTGATACAATCGCTCATGTTGTAGCCAGCTCATCTGAAACATCATTTTGATTACTTCACAGCCCAAAATATAATTGAAAAGATTATGACGTTCTTCTGGACTGTGAATCAGTCGCAGCACAAACTCCAAATAGAGTTCGGGTTCTTTTTGTAAGGTTTGTGCTGAATGAATACAAAATTGTTCGATATAGCTGTTTAACACCAAAGGATTGAGTTCTTTTTCAATACAGAATTTTCGCAAATACTTGGTGACTAGCTGAAGGCGGATTCGATCTTGCAGAATCTCCTCCACCAAGCTATCAGCTACATAATCATCTAAAAAACCCGTCAACTCGGCTTGTATTTCTGGTGAAGTCGCACACATTAAATAGCAAAGGGACATAATATGCTTTCGCTGATCTGAGGGAAGGGTATTTGCCCATTTTTTTACAGCTAATGTAATCTTCTCTAGGACGCCAATCCCTTGAGTTTCTTCTAGACTGTTCGAGTTCTTGGTTAGCATCGTTGAAACTGTCATAAACAATGGTTTTAAGTGGGTGGACACAATTAAAGTTAACGGTTGAGATTAGGGAACAGGGAACACCTCGACTTCGCTCGGTGTGTCACAGGGAACAGGGAACAGTAAGGGTTTGAGGCTTGTTTACATGACTTAATCTAGTTCAGTTTATTTCCACCAACCTACTTAGCGGTCACGGTCGGGGAAATAATCAATTTAACAGCATCTTTGCGGATCTGCCAACTGATCGCTTATCTGTTCCGTCTCCGCTTTGATTACAATTCTTAAACAATAGCCAAATTCTTTAACAGAGCCATTAGGCTAGATTCAACCCTTTACCACGCCCTTGAATATATCAGTCCCAGTCTCTTAGTGATTTATTAGACAATTACTTAACCCTGTCTGTCAAGTCTTTCTATGGAAAAATTTAGATATCAGAGGAAACGCTTTAACTTTTTTTACAATCCTTAGGATTTTTCAGGCTAGATGACATCAGCAACTGAAAATTAGGGTGTCAACGTCTAAGTCTGATCAGCAAAGAAAAATGCATTCTGGTTCTGAGTTAAAAATAGAGTCATAGTCAAACATAACAAAATCAAGATTATGGCTAATAAAAAAGCCAAGGTTACTGACTTGAGCAGTTGTAAAGGTAGACATTAGTAATTCAGTTAATTGTTTGTCTCTAATATCCGGCTTTTTGATAAAGTAATCCCGCTTAGCAAAGAAAAGAGTTTCGTCTTTAGGGACAACTAGACCATTCAAGCGATGGGTATGTTGAATAGGCTTAATATAATGGTTAATAAAATATTCTTGGTTTTTCTGTAAACGATAAAACCGCTCATGTTGCAGCCAGCTCATTTGGAAAAGCATTTTGATGATTTCACTACCTAAGATGTAATGAAATAGATTATTCCGTTCTTCGGGATCATTAATGAGATGAAGAACAGATTCTAAATACTTGATGTCGCGATCAGGTTTGGTGCGTAAGTCTTGGGCAGAATGAACGTAATACTGTTTAATATAGCCTTTTAAGACAGTATTCGTAAGTTTTTGCTTGATGTGTAGTTTTTTGAAGGAGCGAGTTACCCAATCTTTAGGGGCTTGCTCTTGGAGGAGTTTTAACACTAAGCTGTCTGCCGTATAGTTATCTAAAAATTCTGCTTGTTTCTCTAAGGGAACCGTACAGATTAAATGACACAGTGATAAAACATAGCGTCGCTCTTCCCAGGATAAATCATTAATCCATTTAAGAACTTCTTGAGGGATGAGTTCAAAGATACTTATAGTTTTTAGGTGTTCGGAATCAACGGGAATTGTAGGGTTTAATGTAGTCATAACCTGAAGCTGTCATCATTAGGGAAACAACAAGTCTCTATTCGCGATCGCGTGAGGGATGATTCTCCTCCTAGAGATACTACCGCAACCTAGAAAAATCAACCCCTATTTATCTTCAGTCGCCAGCCTCCTATCCGAGTGCAGCGCTGTCATCGGTTTGCGATTACCTTAAGTGAGATGTAAGGGCGTTATGACTATTCCATCACGGGCTATCTGCTCTCATCTTACCGATCCGCTACTATTGGCAGTACGCATTTTTTATCACCGAAGCATTTGCCGAAACTAGAGACAGGTTTATGTCAGGATTTTTTGACATAAGTAACTGTTCCCTGTTCCTTCCTACTCTCAACCGTTAACTTTGATGAAAGTCCGACTAATTATAGGCATAGCATAATTGATGCCAAAACAGTGAGCTGAATCCTTGCCGATTGGCATATCTTGTGCATTCCCCGCACCTGTCTCACCCCTATTACTCTAGTGGTGGCGTCCCTCTATAATTTGAAAAGCTGTAATCACCCCGTTTGATCGCTCGACGATTAGTATCCCTATGGTTGAAATCCCCGAATCCACTGCCGAACTCGCGGCTGTCCTCGAAGAACCCGTTGATTTGAATTTCCAGCTTCCTGATCCAGAGGATGAGGACATCCAGGAGTACGATTTTCAGCAACTTGTCGATAATGCTTGGCGAGTGTGCGATCGCTTCGACTTACAAACCGAGATCTGGCGCGGGCGGATTCTGCGTGTGGTGCGCGATCGCGAGAAAAAAGGGGGGGATGGACGCGGTACGGGCTTTCTCAACTGGCTGAAAAGTCGCGAAATTAGTAAGAGTCAGGCATATTCTCTGATTGAACTGGCAAATAGTGCCGATACCCTCCTCGCCGAAGGCAAACTCAACCCCGATGCGATCCGCAATTTCAGTAAACGGGCATTTGTGGAAACTGCCAAATCTGCCCCCGAAGTGCAACAACTGGTTAGCGATAAAGCACAACAAGGCGATCGGATCACGCGGCGTGAGGTGAAGCAGCTAGCCGATGAATGGACAGCCATGTCCTCAGAGTTACTCCCTGATGAAGTCAAGGAAAAAGCCTCAGCCGGAACCATGCCCGCCCGTTATCTGGCACCGTTAGTTAAAGAAATGGAGAAGTTGCCAGAAATCCATCTGAAACCGCTACAAGAGGAAGTGGCGGCAAATCCTGATGTGGACACGGTGAAACAAACCACATCAGACGCCCGTTTCTTGGCAAAATATCTCGACGCCGCCGCCCAAGTGCAAGCAATTCAGCACTCGTCGTTGGATATGGAATTGGCACTCCAGGAAGCCCTGCGCCTAGATTGCTTAAATACGGCGGCTGATTTGGTCAAACAGGCATCCGTTTTGGAACAAAGCGTGGGTAAACTTTATACCACCTGGAAACGGCTGAGTAGCCTATCCGACCGATTATACGTCGATACTGGGGCAAGTACCCCTCATCTGCGATCGCTCCTCAACTGTCTGGATCGTCTCACCAATGACGTGATTGAAGTTCCCCTCGATGAAACAGGCGAACAGATTGTGCGTCTGAAGCTGATGGTGGATACTTGAGATATTCCATCTTCGCGATCGCGCCCCTGGGTGATACCATCCAAATCCTTGGGGTGTATTCTTTTTGCGGCTACGTCTAGCTTGGAAGTCATCTCATCGTCAACCGTTATCTTCCTTTCCAATCAAGTTATTAGGACTAATTTTTTTGGTTTTTATGATGACTAACTCTCTTGGAGAAAACTTGATTAAGATTACCTCTACCCATAAGAAAGCCTTAGCGTTTTTCGCCGATTCTATACCACAATTTTAGCGGTGTCAGTCCAGTAGTGGCATGGCACACCTTAATTGATGGTTTACCATTACACCCAGATACTGTAGGGGCGCACAGACGTGCGCCCGATTCAATGGTCACATCTATTCCACAATTTTAGCTGTGTCACGTCGCCATCGTGAGGATAGCGAAGTGTAACGCACCATTGCTCAAGGCAAAAGAGGGTCAATCTGAAAAATGTCATACCCGTTCCCACACCTTTGGGCAAGTTTCCTACCGTAGAACTACACCCCTACTCAATTCAGCTTTACAGCTTACTCAAGCCACTACAGACGAGCAAGCAAAACTCGCTTTTTTAACGGATATTGCTAGCCAGTATGCAGCAGCTAACCAGCCGAAACTCTACAAGCAAGTGTTAAAAATCTACCTATACACGATCCCGAAACAATGGCTATGGCGGCTCAGGCAAATCACCGACTCTATTGGCTGCAACTAGCTCAAAACTATACCGAAGCCAAACAATACGATCGCGCATTAGTAACGCTGCGACTCGTAGACGATCTGGCGACAAGCAAGCGTTTAAGAAATAGGCTGAAATGTGCCAAGAATCTTTAGAGCGTCAGTTTAGAACCACCATCTGTAGGCGCACTATAGATCTATATGTGTCTGTCAACTTCAGCCTGAAATCCTTACTTAATAGAAAATCCCCCTAGCCTCCCTTAAAAAAGGGGGAACAAGAGTCTACTTATTACTGTGAATGAGCGGCATTATGTCATTGAATGTAACTCGTGATACATCTCATAGTAGAGGCGGACTTTGATCACATAGATTATTGTTCACCATCACTCATTTTTCTATAAACAAATCACCGCTGTTCTAGATCAATAGCACTGTAGGTATCCCACTCTTAGAGGAGAATGAGAGTGTAGGAAAAAAACCTAAACCTAGAGTTAGTGAATTAAGGAGATTGTGGCTATGTTAGAACTACTGATTTTGATGGCTTACTTAGTCGGCTGTTTTGCTTTTATCGAAGCGCTATTTGATAAAGAGTTCGATGGTTCCCGTTAACGTCGAACACAGACACGCATTTAAGACGAGTAAAGCTAAAAAAAGGCATTTTCTTGTAAAGTTATACATTAACGCCAACATGAAAACCAACATCAGGCGTTCATACTATTGTTTAAGGGGGATGAACCCAATCAGAATGCACCCTAATCCCCCTGCTATACCCCCGCTAGATTGACGGAACTAGCGGGGGTTTTCTTTGGTATAAGCGATGTTTACTGCTTGTCTTGATCTCCAAATGCTAAGATTCCCTTGAACAGCATCAGTAAACCCCCGGCTAATATCGCGATCGCGAACCCGCCAATGATTAAATCGAATATGTGATTGTCCACGCTGGTTTTCCTACTCTTCCTGCAAATGCTAGCGTAGAATAGTCTTTTTGAGGGAGACAAGGCAGAAGGCAGAGGGCAGATTGCAGAAGGGATAGAAGGAAAAAGTACCCAAGCGATAAAGGGGATTACTTAAGCTGATTTGGGATGAGCCAATCAAGCTAGCTTGTCACCAATAAAGGCTAAACAAAACTCACCCGATAAAATATCACCCGAAACATCACTGCTCCTTTTTTCGAGCCATAAGCTGTTCGGCATTTAAATAGGGTATAATTAAAATAGGAAATCCGAAAAACGAAAAAAATATGCCAGCCAAAAATTATTTGAAACCCGCTCAAAAAGAAAAATTACAAGTTGCTCTAAAAACCGAGAAAAATGCAGAT
>NZ_JAVKEA010000098.1:0-68967 GCF_040221695.1 Coleofasciculus sp. E2-BRE-01
ATTCAGCACTACAGCTATAAACCTGTTCACTGATTGCTTAACTGAATCCGATAGAGCATGATGCTGGCGTTCACATCAAGGTGTCATGACCCGTCTAACGTAGACTGCGGTGAGTCTTGGTCTGCACGTTCCGACTATGTACAGATATGCCTAGATCTGCATAGTTCTGTATATCTGTATAGGTTTTTCGGAACGGTTATTGTTCCTCAGTTAAACCGCCGCCATCTGTTGATGTTCGATTTTTGTCCCCAACAATTTCAGAAACTCGGCTAACCAAGCTGGGTGTGCGGGCCAAGCGGGGGCGGTGACTAAATTGTCATCAACCATGGCTTCATTAACCGGAATGTTGGTATATAATCCGCCTGCTGATTTCACATCGGGTCCACAAGCTGGATACGCGGTACAGCTTTTTCCTTCTAGCACACCAGCGGCGGCTAATACCTGCAATCCGTGACAAATAGAGGCAATGGGTTTATTGGCTTGGGCAAAGTGACGGGTTATCTCTAGAACCGTCTCATTTAGGCGGATATATTCCGGGGCGCGTCCACCGGGAATCACCAAGGCATCATAATCGGCAGCTACCACCTCACTGAATGTGGCATTCAAGGCGAAGTTATGACCCGGTTTTTCACTGTAGGTTTGATCCCCTTCAAAATCGTGAACGGCTGTTTTTACGCTGTCTCCAGCCTTTTTATCAGGACAAACTGCATGAACGGTATGTCCCACCATTTGCAATGCCTGAAATGGCACCATGACCTCGTAGTCTTCGACGAAATCGCCAACGACCATTAAAATCTTTTTTCCACTCATCGTTGTTTAGTCCTCGATATACATCAACGCGATCGCTTCCAATGATGATTATCCTTAATCGTAGCGTTGAAAAGCCGAAGAGGTGATAAATGAATTCAGTAGACCAACAATGACAGACAGTTGCGGTTCTCTAGCTGTAGCCTTAGGTTGGGTTGAGTTAGCAAACCCAACACCATCGACAGGTCAAGTACCCCATCCACCCTACTTCGCACCCACCCTGTCCAAGAAACCTGATATGCCCCAAAGCAACCCTAAGCTGTATTTAAATGGATGACAGCTTTGTGTTACGATTAAACTATCTTCTGTCTTTTCAAGCTTAAACGGGAGAAATCGATGAGATTTATTAGCCCCAAGGTTGATTATGCCTTTAAAAAAATATTCGGCTCCGAACAAAGTCAAGCCATTTTAATCAGTTTTCTCAATGCCATCATTTATGACGGCGAGAAGGTGATTCAATCCTTAACGATTGTCAATCCCTATAATCCCGGTCAGGTGATTAGCTTAAAAGAAACCTATTTAGATGTAAAAGCGGTGTTAGCCGATGGCTCGATTGTGATCATAGAGATGCAAATTGCCTCTATGTCAGCATTTAATAAGCGAGTGGCGTATAATCTGGCAAAAGCCTATAGCAACCAGTTGGCAAAAGGAGAAGATTATCCCCTTCTCAATCCGGCAATAGCGGTGACAATTACGGATTTCATATTATTTCAAAATACAGAGAAAATGATCAGTAAGCTTTCCTTTTATGAAGAAGAGGATAAGTTTCCAATTCTCGGAAATGAACTGCGGCTAATTTTTGTAGAATTACCGAAATTCAAGAAAACCCTGTCTGAGGTACATACTTTGGTAGATAAATGGATTTATTTTCTGAAAGAAGCGGCACGTTTAGAGAGTATTCCTGAGAGTTTGGCAGAAGTATCAGAGATAGAATTTGCGTTACAACTGGCGAATCAAGCCAACATGACAGTAGAAGAATTGGACATTGTTGATCGGCGAGGGATGATGCTGCAAGATGAGAAAGGACGCATTACTTATGCTGAAGAGAAAGGACGACTCACTGAAGCACTTGTCTTAATCATGCGCCAACTTAAAAAGCGTTTTGGAGACATCCCGGCGACGCTCAGCCGCAAAATTGAGGATTTATCTCTTGAAGATTTAGAAAGCTTAGGAGAAGATTTTTTAGACTTCAACAGTTTGGCGGATTTGTCAAGTTGGCTTGAGGAGCGATCGCGCTAAACGAACGTTACAGGAGTCCGATCACGCCACCCAATCTACATTCTAACCTGTGAAAAGCGAGCGATCTGTAGTGCGATCGCCGTAGTAGACTTTGGTTCATCTTCCGGGAAAGAGAATAAAACTAATCAAAACCCTTGCACCGCTATCACCGAAAATGTACCCTTGCTCCCCCTGCTCCCCCAGCGTTCGACTGAACTTCGACAGGCTCAGGGGTCCGCGCTCACGCCGAAGTCTTCCCCTGCTTCCCCCGCTCCCCCTCACCGCAGCACTTATTCAGCAGCCCCTAGCTTAGTCTTGAACCCACACGGAAACCGAACCGCCGTTACACCGAAACTCTGCCCATCCCCATTCATTGGTGTAAATGGGTTCCTTGATATGTTCCGTTAAATCATAGAACTTGGCATTCGGTTTACCCACTTCCATCCACTTATAACCTGGCACACTATCACTCATAATCACTGCCATGGCTTTGGGATGGGCGTGATCCCCTAAGCGAGTCCAACCAATTGTATTGTAGTGATCAAAGTAATCATATTGATCCCCGTAAGCATACTCTTTGCGAGCATAGAGGAGTTTGTCAATAATCCAACGGTGAGAGGGAAGAAAAATCTTGTACCGATTGCCATCTTTGCCATAATCCTCGTATTCTGCACCGTAATAATCGGCATAAAAGACACAAGGATACCCCTCGCGGCGTAATAAAATTATCGCGTAAGCTAAGGGCTTAAACCAGGGTTCTACGGGGGCTTCTAATGACTGTAACGGTTGCGAATCATGGTTTTCTACAAATGTAACTGCATGGGTGGGACGTTGCTGCATCAAAGTGCCATTGAGGATACTCCCCATGTCATAATGTCCACCGGATCGGCTAGCGTAATAAAAATTGTAGTGAAGTGGTACATCAAAGACCGACATTTTGCCATTAACGGCATTGATATACCAATGCAAGGTGTCAATATTGTTTAACCAATATTCACCCACAACAAACAAATCTTTGCCCGCATGATACCGCATCTCATCTAACCATTGCGGGAAAAACCAGGATGAAATATGTTTAATCGCATCCAGACGGAAACCATCCGCGCCTGTGGTATCCAGATACCATTTGCCCCAACGAGTCACTTCATCGCGCACCTCTTGACTCTGGAAATCCAGATCACATCCCATTAAATAGGCGAAATTTCCTTTTTCTAACGCCACATAATCATCAAAAGTTTTACCTTCAAAGAGATAAAGCGTATTCGGTTCCTTGGTGAAATCATCGTAATCCACCGCATCAAAATGCCACCAATGCCATTCAAAGTTAGAATACTTGCCCTGACGACCCGGAAACTTAAAATGAGAATAGGCTTTGATATCCCTTGTCCAGCCTTTGGGATGCAGGCGATCATATTCATTAAAGGGAGTAGCGCGGGCAATCTCTGTCCCTTCACCTCCCATACGATGATTTAAGACAGTATCCCCATAAACTTGTATTCCTGATTCGTGTAAGGCGTTTATCGCGGCTAAATATTGTTCACGAGTGCCGTATTTGGTGCGAACAGTGCCATGTTGATCAAATTCGCCTAGATCATACATATCATACACGGCGTAGCCGACATCATAAGTGCCTCCCATTCCTTTGTAGGCGGGAGGTAGCCACAATGCGGTGAATCCTGCATCGGCTAATTCTTGTGCCTTAGTTTTAACGTCATTCCACAGGATCAGATTGGGATCAATGTACCAGTGGAAATATTGCATCATTGTGCCGTTGATTGACATGTTGAGCCTCTCTTTTTTTTACAGCGGATAAGGGAAAAATTAGTTTCCTCCTGGTTCCCTCCCCTTGCCAAGGGGAGGGTTAGGGTGGGATTTGTATCAAGGGATTGGAGATGTTTTCGCTTAAGTTGAATGGCACTGACTGAAGGTTGGTGGGTTGAGCGAAGCCGAAACCCACCCTACGGTATATCAAAAGTTTTGGCGATCCAAAAATGATTAGTTCAATGCCATTGAGCTTCAGTTAACATCAAGGCGTGAAACCCACTCCGACAACAAACAATCCTTTAGGACACAAACCGAATCACTTCACCCGAACTAGCGGAACCATAACTGACCATTGCTACCTCCTGCCCAGCGGCATTAATTAAGGCAATAATACCCGAACTGTTCCCCAGTTGCATAGTCGTGTAATTAGCTCGCGAAATGGTAAAACGCTTGACTTCCTGCGGTTGCAGCGTGCCACTAATATCTTCGGGACGGTCTAATTTATCTTGCAGTTTCCAACCCGATAAATCAATCGGATTACTCGTGGTATTCTTTAACTCAACCCACTCATTCCCCTCATCACTACCTTCTGGGTTGGGTTGGGTGGCGAAAATGACAACATCACCGTTGTTGTTTGTCACTTCATCAATTGGCTCAACAACAGGTTCATCATTGTCCGGTGTTTCGCCATCATCCATTGCCAAGAAAATGGGGAAAAAAGAACGAATAAATTCACCACGACTGCCATTTGGATTCGTGCTGCGATACAAGACTAAATTATAGGTAGCGTCATTAATGGTAATCCGGCGCTTGTCCGTAATTTTGCCGTGAACACTTTCGTAATAAGCAACGGTTGCCATTGCCATTTCACATTCGGGACTCGGACCAACAAAGAAGCCGCCTTTGGGTTTAAACAGTTTAGCAATCACGTTTCCTTGCATATCAATCACATTATTAATCATCTGCAAGGTGACAACATTTGGATTTTGGGAACCATCCTCTCCTTTTAAGTCATACTTGTATCCCAAATAATTGACCCGCTGATTTTTTTCATCCAGGTAAAACTTCACCCATGAGTGATAACCGGAAATTTTGCCAAAGTTTTCTTTTTTACTTCCCGAATGGATATCGAACTTACCTTCACCGACAAACACATGTTCAAAGCCAGAGGCAAACTCAGTCGATTTGCCGCCATAGTGATTCGTATAAAGTTCAAACCAGATCCGCTGTAGCTTGGTGCGGAATTCTTCTTCCGAAAGACTTTCGCCTAAGTTTTGATTGATATAAGTCCGGGCAAGCTGCATGGGCTTGGTTTTGATTATTTTTGCCAAAAACGCTTGCTGTTCTTGGACTTCTTCCTCGTCCGTCATTTCGGGATCAGCCGCACGAATGGCGTAGTTATCTAAAAGTTGAATAAAGCTGGAATAGGTGCGATCTTTGTCAAAAAGTTTCGCTTCATTTACTTTATGGAAGAGAGGATGAGTCGCTAAATCAATTTCTCGTTTCCCCGCCGCTTTCACCTGTTCATCTAATAAAATATCAGCCTCTGGGTTTTCCCAGTCGCCGGAACTGTTCCGGGGACTGACTGAGAATTGATTCTCATCGTGTTCCCACAGTAGCTGATAAATCGTATCGGCGGTTAGATCAAGGGATTCGGGGGGAAAGGTGGGGACTCCTGGTGTTCCTGGTGTTCCTGGTGTTCCTTGCGTATCGTCCTCTTGGGTAGATACAGGATAGGCAATCCAGGCAACAGCTTCATCTAGATGCGCCCCATCCGCCGAACGTCCCCCGGCGACGACTTCATCAAAGCGAATCTCGAATCCTTCTGGGGTAACATGGCGAAGTCTTAATCCTGGAGTTTCATGTCCGTTATAGGTTTGCGTCATCGGGATAACGGCGACTTGGGTATCCTGAGGAAACGGCGGATCAAATTTAACAGTATGCCATGTGTTAGATTGGCGATCGGCTTTTAAGGCGGGAATAATGCCAACCCGTTGCTGTGATGAGAGTGGGGATTGAGTCGTCATAATTTTTCTCCTGAATGTGAATAAAGGGTAAATCGTCAACTCATATCTTGCTGTACTGGTAATAGGTTTCACGTTACTGTGAGGTGGGCAAGAACAAGGAACGATAATATTAGGATTTCAAGGCTTATAAGCCTTGCCCACCCTACAAATCTGACCTGGTAATACGTTTCACCTATTGCCTAGCGCGTAGCGCTATAACAATAAAGCTTAAACGAAGACTGAACGGCATTCGTTTCCTCTGAGAATGAGTCAACCGACTTACCGTCCTTTTGTCAATTAAATTAAAGATTTGCTTAAGATTCCAGTCGAATCGAGGCAACGACTTGTCCGTGATCTGACTTCCATTTTTTCATGTCTTCGTAACTCAAGGTTTCATCGATGAGATGATCGTTATAAACAGAAACATACGTCACCTTACCGATGCGATCCGGATTTTGTGCCACCAACTCTTCACTTACCATAATATGATCGAGACTCTCGTAGTACCCGTTGTAGATATGGGTGTAGTAGAAATCACCGTAACTCTGACGCGCCTGAATGTCCTTGACACTATAAAGGAGTACGTCCCAGATTTCCTGCTTTTGGGCAAATCTTAGTTTTTCCCAAGGGGGTTCACCGGAAATAATTTTACTGGTTACGGCTAAACCACTATCATTTAAATCTCCGATCACAATGACTGGACGTTTGCGGTTTTGCAGCGTTTCCATGAGAATTACCCGTAACGCCGTGGCTTCAGCCGCCCGACGCAGTAACGCCCTGGCTTGTCCCTTGGCTTTTTCCACGGGGTCACTGCGATCGGCATCTTCAGGTATGATAGGGCGTTTAGACTTAAGATGAGCCACAAATACAGTGCATTCAACCGTATCACTTAAGGCAAGATCAACCGATAACAGGGGACGGGAAAAGCTATGCAGCGGAATGTCTGTCCCTTCCATATCGATACGTGCCTTTTCGGGGAATTCGGTGAAGATTTGGTGGTTGAGAACCGGAACTTTCGACAGCAGCGCTACGGTTGGTTTGTCCCCGGTGGGATTGGCGGTAATTAGATTAGCATTGGCACAGTCTGGGGTTTCGGTGAGGATTTCTCGCAAGGCTTCCTCGTGAAACAGTTCCTGGAACCCGATGATATCTGCATCCATTTGTTCGATTTGACGGGCAATCCAGGTTTTTTTGCGCTGATAAAGTTCTGGGCTATATTTATTGGTTTCGTAATAGGTGACATTGGGCAGAACCAGATTATAAAGGTTAAATGTGCCAACGTTCAGTGTTTTCTGGCGAACTGGACGTTTTGAGGGTGTTTCCGGTTGCGAGGCACAACTGCCACAAATGACTTTTTCTAGAACATCTTCAAAGCCTTTGAGGGTGTCTTTGTCGGTAAAGGCTTGTCCCCCGGTTTCTGATGCGACTCTGGCATATTCGCTTTGGATACTCTCTCGATGTTTACTCTTCGACTTACCCAAATAGGTGTGAATCGTGACATTGGCGGCTTTAGCTTGGGATATGGCGCGATTAGCGGCTTCAATATCCTCTTGGGTGGTTTGAGGACCTCCGGCTTCTAAGGCTTCATCCCCTAGGTAAAAGATTGCCCGGGCGGCATCCTCGCGCCAGTTAAAGTGATTGGCAATATCTTCAATGGTACGGCGACCCGAGTTAATTAAGTGGACGAGTGTTGTTAATTGATGCAGCGGGTCGCCCCTACAGGTCTTTAAAGAGGGATTTTTTGTTACCGAGGGGTGGAGATAGGGCGACCCGAGTGAATTGAGTGGACGAGTGTTGTTAATTGATGCGGCGGGTCGCCCCTACCGATCTTGAACACAAAATTAGTTATAATGTGGCGGCAAATTGTTCAATTTTTTGAATCACCTCATCTACGGAATCGGTAATCGCCAACAGTGAACTGTATTCTCTCCCCGCCGCTAATTGCGCCAATAACGGAAACACGGGTTTTTTACATTTCCAGTAATCTTCGCCTAAGAAAATCATCGGACTCACCACACCAAAGGAGTTGTAATGGTTCTGACAAGCGTCTTGGAAGATTTCTTGAATGGTTCCGGCACTCCCTGGAGAATAGATTACCCCATATTTCGCGATCGCGAGTAACCCTTCTTCCCGGATACTATTAGCAAAGAGTTTGGCAATGTGGGTGGCGAAAATGGTGGGCGGTTCGTGACCATATAACCAGGTGGGAATCCCTAAACTCTCTGGATATTGCCCATTTTTATCCTGAAGTGGGTATTTTTGTTTCACCGCAAAGGCGGTATCTAACCATTGTTCCATGGGCTTATAAATCGGTGCAGCCGCTAGAATCTCCACCGCATCCTCCAATTCCACCTGGGAACAATAGGCAAACCATGCACCTAAATGGGTGGCTTCCATGGCACCGGGTCCACCACCACTGGTCATTAAATAGCCGCGACGGGTCAATTCTCCAGAAATTTGCGCCACTTTGATATAGTTGGGATCACTCCGTTTTAGGGAATGTCCGCCCATAATTGCCACAACTTTTCGCCCATCAATCAGTTCTTCTA
The DNA here is from genome assembly GCF_040221695.1 of Coleofasciculus sp. E2-BRE-01. NCBI lineage: Bacteria > Bacillati > Cyanobacteriota > Cyanophyceae > Coleofasciculales > Coleofasciculaceae > Coleofasciculus > Coleofasciculus sp. E2-BRE-01. Next base: position 8,345 of record NZ_JAVKEA010000098.1, read on the forward strand.
GGGCATCGGTAATCGCATGATCATGTAACCGTTGGGCGAGGGTTTCTAGAATACTGGCGGGGTGATCTTTGCCATTGTTGACATAATGGTCATAGACTCGACCATCCAGGGTATGACCATAGCTTCCTGTTACCCCAACCTGATAATCGCCCATTAATTCATCGGGAGAATAAAGGCGGTTGCGATAAGCATTGTATGGAACATAGGTCAAGGGTGGAAAAACTAATCCACCTGTATTTAAAATATAGGTTAAAGTATCGGGTGTCAGACGACAGCCTAAAAAGACGGTATTGGTTAAGTCGTAGTTTTTTAATATTTCAGAATACGCCGTTAAATCCAAGCTTTGAAAAACAACATTGGCAAGACTTTGTTTGTCTTTAAGATACTGGTCAAATTCATCGAGGGATTCAATTTCTAGAGGAATAATTGAATTGGGTTGGCGATGAGTGGCTGAGGGCTGAGATTGACGTGACATGTTATTTTTGCATAAACGGCAATACACATTATCTATTACTGAGGGGTGAAAATGGGGCGACCCGAGTGTATTGAGTGGATGGGGATTGTTCCTTGATCCAGCGAGTCGCCCCAGCTGTTACCGATGGCTAAAGATAGGGCGACCCGAGTCAATTGGGTGGATAAGTATTGTTCATTGATGCAGCGGGTCGCCCCTACATCCTGTTAATTGCCGTTTATTCTAACATGATTCATTATTTTATTCGCCGACTGTTTCTCTGGAAACTTGAGTCGTATTAACGGGACAAGCCGGACTCGCATCCACCTCTTCAACCTTCCTGACTTTGCGAATAATTGTGATTTCTTCCTCCCGCCGAACTACAGTGCGAACCGGGGTAACACAGACAATATCCCTTGCCGGATCACGTCCGAAACTGTCAAAACTTAACGTGGCTAAATTTCCTACACTGACAGAACTAGGGCGTTTGCTGCGGTAAGAGTAATCAACTTCAGCTTCAACCTTTTTACCCGATTTATCTGACGGTGTTTCCGGGGATGAATCGGAATCAGACATCACCTTCTTTTTAACTTTTTCTTTTTCTTCGATTAAGTGAGTAACGCTAACCGGTTCAATGGCTAAAACAACTTGCCCTTGGTTATCGTCCTTATAGGTGTCAAAGAATAATCCACAAATCGTTGTCTTTTCTTTGACCTCAAGAGGGATGAAATCCTCATACCCATTCAGCGACAGCCAGCTTTGTTCAACTTCAATACCTGTGAGTTTAGTGATGAATTTGCCCCCTTTGACCCAAAGAATTGCCCAGGGTTCTAATTTAAACTTTTGTTCTCCTGACCAATACTGGGCATTTCCTTCGCGAATTGTCACTTTATAGGTTCCCGGTTCGAGATCAATATAGTTGGTCTGCCATTGCTGGAGACTCCTCAAGTTGTCCGGATTCAATAAATGACAGTTGGTTGTACTATCAACAGTTAGGGTTTGAGGCGTTGTCGTCGATTTGTTGTCTGTAATGGAGAGGGTAACTGATTCACTGTTATCGGTGTTATTGATATCAAAGAACAAGGCACATACAACAGCTTTATCTTTGATCTCTAAACTTAAGGGGTCATCATAGCCATTTAGGGTTGTCCATGTTGCCCCGGTTTCAAAGCCCGTGTTTTTATTAACAAACGTACTGCCATCTATGCCATAAATCCAGAGTAAGACAAAGGGTTCGCCTTGCCCTTTATCTTCGGCATAGCTGTAGCGACCACTGGCAATTTTTAGCGTATAGGTTCCTTGATCTAAGTGAATCGAGTTTGCCACATTAGACTGTAGGTGTTCCATCGCACCTTGGTCAATAACATAGCAATGCTCTTGGGTATCAATGGTTAATAGAGTCATGGATTTCTCCGGAGTAATTGTAGTCGTCGGTGTGGTTGGTTGAGGGGTTGATTGGGTCACAGGTTGATAAACAGTAAGTCCCGCCCAACGCCCTCTCGGTTCAGTCATGGTGACTAAGGTTCCTGTACCTGTTTGCGGATCAATACGGATGAGTTGACCATCTTTACCTAAATTAAAGAAATTACCTGTGACGCCATAAAGAGTATCACCAATAAAGTCCATACTGCCAAGATCAGGGAAGCCAATATTGCCAATAAAATTGACTGCACCTGTATCAAGATCACAGGTTGCCAATAATTTTTGGTGGTCATAACCAATTAGGGTAATATAAGCGATGCCATCAGCCGCAAAAGTGACTTCACCACAGTTGCGTTCTCGATCCTTAATGGTTACCACGGGTGTCCCTTTTCCGGTGGCGGGATTAATGGAAATTAATTGTTTGGCACTGGTAGCATACAGGGTTTGGCGCTGGTGGTGATAGGCTAAACCAGCAACCGCAAAACCAATATCACCAATCACCGTGGCTTCCCCAGTGGTGGGGTTAATATTGAGGAATAATGTGGTTTGACCATCATCAGTTTGATCGAGTCCATAAAGTTGGGAATCGACAAAAGCAATATCAGTTACGGAGGTGGCGATCGCGCCAATTAATTGGGTGTTCCCTGTCACTAAGTCTAAGGTATACAAATTACTGGGTTGATCCGATTGATAATCCTGAAGATAGACGGTTCCAGGTGTTAGATCTCCGCCAGATGTTTTGGATAAACTCATTTTTCTCTCCTACTATCTTTTATCTAGGCTTTAAACACTCAAGGGGCGGGTTTAGTCATATCGAGGTGGCAAAAAATGTTAGTCGTTCAACCCGCCCTTACAGACGTGCCATGGCACGTCTCTACACCTTAGCTTTGACTGGGTAAAACATTGGGAATCTCCTGATTCATTTGCAGTTTCTCAATTGCGTCTTTAATCACCTCCAGCAATAGCTGATTCTTCTGCTGCTGCGCCAACTGAACCGCTTTCTGCAAGTCCGCGATCGCCTTTTGTTTTTGCTTCAGTTTAATCTGGACTAAGCCGCGATTATAATAGGATTCAATATGATTCGGACAAAGGGTTAAGGCTTGGTCGTAATTCTTGAGTGCCTCTTTATATTTTTGCAGGGCATAGTAAGCATTGCCGCGATTATTATAGGCTTCATGATTTTGACTATCAAGCGTAATGGCTTTGGCATAGTTGCTAATGGCTTGCACGAAGTTATTTAAATAGTAGTAGCTATTGCCGCGATTATTATAAGCTTGAGCATAGTTAGGATTGATCGCGCTTGCTTTATCGTAGCTGTCAATCGCTTGTTGATATTGATTTAAGGCTATATAGGTATTTCCTAAATTATTATAACTTTCAGCATAGTCAGGATTGAGTTGAATTGCCTGACTAAAGTCTGCCAGGGCTTTTTTATACTCGCTTAAATTATAGTAAGCATTACCGCGATTATAGTAAGCCCGCTCGTACTTAGGATTAAATTTAACCGCTTGCGTATAATCCGCGATCGCTTGATTATAATCCCCTAGTAAATAGTAGGTATTTCCTCGGTTATTATAGGCTTGTAGATAGCTAGGATTCAGTTTAAGCGCATCATTATAATTTTGCAAAACTTCTTGATAGTCATTTAAAGCAAAAAAGCAATTGCCACGATTGTAATATGACAACGCCAAATTTGGATAAGCTTGAATCGCTTTGTTGTAAATCTCAATTGCCTGCTCATACTGTCTTGCCTGATACAGCGTTTCGGCTTGTCGATTATAATTAATTGCCAGATTTCGCTTGTATTCCAAAACAGCAGGTAAAATCAAGCCTAAAATTATCATTAGTCCAAAACTGCTTATGATAAAACCGAAAACAACACCGATTGATTTAAGGATTTTGGCAAGACGCTTCAATGTACAACCCCCATTGATTCTGGAATACAGTCCCAATCAATTTTAGTTTAGAGTTTAAAGGAATTTTTTTAAATATTCAATCAGTTTTGGCGTTTGCATCACGCCCTTGATGCGACTGGCTTGTTCACCTTCGATAAATAAAATTGAAGTCGGCAACGACTGAATCTCATACTGAGAGGCTAGTTTTGGGTATTTCTCTGTGTTTATTTTCACCACTTTGATGCGATCTCCCATTGCCGTCTTCACCTGCTCTAAAATAGGAGACATCATTTTGCAGTATCCACACCAGGTTGCATAGAAGCTGACTAAAACCGGCGTAGGAGAATTCTGAATTAAATCTTGGAAACTCGAAAAATTATGCTTAGTTGCCATTTCATTGAGTTGCAAGCCGCTGTAACATAAACAAAGCCAGATAAACCCAGTCAGGCTATCTGGCTCATTGGATGAATTACGATTCTACTTGTTGTTCCTGAAAGACTACTTCGCCCTCTTGTTGAACTTGAGCCATTTGAGTGGTATTGATTGGGCAAGCCGGACTCGCATCGATTTCTTCCACCTTTCTTACTTTGCGAATCAGCACAATTTCCTCTTCGCGCCGAATCACTGTGCGAACTGGAGTTACACAAACAATATCGGTAGCAGGATTACGTCCAAAGCTATCAAAGCTAAGTGATTCCAGGGGAACAATATAACTTGAACCTTTAGAATTTTGCTCGCTCATAGTCTAAAACCTTATTTGTCAAAGCAACATTGGCAACATTCTTAGTATTACAGCTTAGAGTTGAGAAATATAGTCCCTAAAGTTCAGATCTTGAATAGAGAATTTTTGGCTCAAATCCTAATAATGCACAGAATTACATCTTAGTCAATACCTATAAGTCATAGAATTAATTGAACTAAAACGTATCTCTGATTCAATTCCTTACCTTGTTAACCAAACAGAGATTTCATAGCGAAAATATGTAATATATTGCAATAATTGTCGATTACTGATTCATATCCCCCAGCCCATATCCGAAACATGAAGGCAAAAGACATTCTTCAACGTTATGCAACTCAGGAAAGAAACTTTCAATCGATTCGCTTTAACCAAGTTTCCTTAAGTGGTGTCGATTTGAGCGGCGCTGACTTCAGTTATGCCAATCTCAGTTGCGCTGACTTAAATCAAAGTATTCTAAAACGGGCTAAATTTATCTGGTGCGATTTAAATCAAGCAAACTTAAAAAATAGTAACTTAGATCAAGCAAACTTACTCTATGCCAGCTTGCTGTGGGCAAATCTCAGTGAAGCCAGCTTAATCCAAGCCAACCTCAGTAATGCTCGCTTAAATCATGCTAATCTTCAGTCAGCTTGCTTAAACGCCGCCAATCTCACTAATAGTTGCTTAGACGTCGCTTGTTTAACCCACGCTGATTTAAGGGGGGCAGATTTGTTCCAAGCGAATTTAAAAGGAGTGGATGGTACCGAGGCGATTTTTAATCAGGCGAAGCTGTGTCAAACCAACTGGGAAGAAGCCATTCTCACCAAGGCTTTATTGTGTCAGACTGACTTGGAAGGAGCGCAACTCCACAAAACGATTTTATGTGGTGCAGACTTAAGCGAAGCGGATTTAGTTGAAGCCGATTTAAGTGATGCTGACTTAACCGGGGCAATATTGCGACAGGTTGCCTTAGAATTAGCTATCCTTGTGAATACAGATTTGAGCGATGTTGATTTGAGTCGAGCCTCTCTGTTTAAAGCAAATTTAGAAGGAGCGGTGCTTGACGGAACAGTGTTAGTGGATGCCGATTTACGTTATGCCAACTTAAAAGACACCCAACTCCAATCCGTAAATTTATCCGGTTGTCGAGTTAAAGGAGCGCTATTTACCAATGCCATCGGCTTAAGCCGAACTCAAAAGCAATGGCTAATTGAAAAAGGTGCATTGAATATTGAAATCGATGACTATTAAACCCAGCCTTATTCAAAAAACCGAAAATTTTATTCATCAAAAAACCGGAAAAACGCTTAGTTCATTCAAAAAATTGTCTTGCAAGAATCATTAAATGAAACCCCTAAAACCTATGTACAAATTGCTCGTGAAAATCACTATTCTGAAAAATATATCCGTCAACATGTTGCGCCAAATCTATGGAAATTAATATCAGAGGTTTTCGGAGAAAAAGTTAATCGAACAAATTGCCGTGCTGTCCTCGAACAAAAAATTCCAAATGCCTCTATTCCTAAAAACCAGCATCTCGCTACGGGTATAGAGACGTTACGTTCAGAATCTCCAGAAGGACAAGTTCCGCTCAACTCTCCTTTGTACATTGAACGGCATAACCTTGAGCAAACCTGTTATCAAGAAATTCTCAAGAAAGCCGCACTGATTCGCATCAAAGCCCCGTGTAAAATGGGCAAAACGTCTCTCCTGAGTCGGATTCTTGCTTACGGAAAAACCCAGAATTGGGCGACTGTGCGCTTAAGTTTAAACCAACTTGAAACTAGCCGATTGGCGTCTACGAATCAATTCTTGCGCTGGCTGTGCGCGAATGTTACCCAGCAGTTAGGATTAGACTCTAAATTAAATGAGTATTGGGATGAAGATGTTGGCACATTAGTCAGTTGTACCCTTTATTTTCAAGAACATATTTTGAACAACCTTGATAGTCCGCTAATTTTGGGATTAGATGAGATTAATCAAATGTTTGAATATCAAAGCCTTTCCCGTGATTTTCTGGTTCTATTGCGTCACTGGCATGAAAAGGGAAAAGATTTAGCGATTTGGCAAAAGTTGCGAATTATTCTGGTTCATTCCACTGATATTTATATTCCGATACAAGCAAATCAATCTCCCTTTAATATCGGTGTGCCAATTGAGTTACCCCCGTTTAATCAGCGTGAAGTCGAAGAGTTAGCCCAACGGCATGGACTTAAAATAACGCCGTCTGAATTGCACCAGTTAATGCTGCTCACAGGCGGATATCCTTATCTGATTAGACTAGGCTTTTATCATGGCTTACAGCACCATTTGCCTTTGAAAGAACTGGTTTCAAATCCGGGTGTTTATCAAGCCATTTTTAAGCCGCATCTTTGCAATTTATCTAGAAAAATCAAACAGAATATTGATTTAAGTGAATCATTTAAAAAGATATTATTATCCCCGGCATTTTTAAACGAAGAGATTATGTTTGAGTTGAAAAGCCTAGGATTAATTACTTTAGATCTTAATCAAGTCAAGGTAAGCTGTCAATTATATCAGGATTATTTTACGAATTACTTTAACCTCTAACCAATAAGTAGGTGGGGACAATTAAGTAGGTGGGGACAATTAAAGTTAACGGCTGAGATCGTCATTCGTCATTTGTCATTTGCTTCCCCATCTTCCCCATCTTCCCCAGCTCCCAGACGTGCCATGGCACGTCTCTACATTACTTCCCCTGCTTCCCCAGCTCCCTACCCCCCACAACACTTATTCAGCAGCCCCTATCTACTTATCTCCATTTTGCATTACCTTTTCCTGATTAATTTTGTACCATAAAACTCGATATAAATCTAACGGTTTAGCTTTTCCCTTCACTCGCATTGGCGGCATTTTTTCTACAGGAATAGTTCGGTCATTGAGTTTATCTAACGTACTTTGAGCGATTAAAATTTCATTGGGTTTGGCTAAATTACAAATCCGACTGGTCACATTCGTGGTATCACCAATCGTGGCATATTGAATCAGTTTTGCCGAACCGATATTTCCCGCCGCCACATTCCCCGTATTTAAGCCGATGTGAATTTGAATCGGTCGTCTTTTGCGTTGAATCCATACTTGATTTAAACGACGAACTGCCCATTGCATATCAATCGCTGCTTTTACAGCTAAATCGACATCATTGGGTTTGCGATAGGGAGCGCCCCAAACCGCCAACAACGCATCACCAATATATTTTTCTAATGTTCCTTCATAGGGGAAAACAATCTCCTCAACCATCACCTGGAAATACTCATTCAGCATTTCAATAATTTGCCGAGGTTCCATTTGGGAAGACATTTTGGTAAAGTTACTAATATCCGCAAACAGCGCTGTTACTTCCGTATCAACGATTTCTAAATTGCCTTCCTCCCGCAGCTTACGACTCACCGTTCGCGGAAAGAACCGTTCTAGTTTATCCCGCATCACCGCCTCCGCCTCCATCTGGGTATAAAGGCGAGAATTCTCAATCGCGATCGCGGCTTGGTTTGCCAGACAAGTTAAGAACTCCAAGTCTTCCTCAGAATAGAGATGCGTCATCGATAAGTTATCCACGTACAAAACACCGATAACCGTATCTCTCGGTTTGAGCGGAACACACATCGCGGCGTGAATCCCTTGTTTGAGAATCGAGACGGAATCATTAAACAAGGTGTCAATTCGGGCATCATCCGTTAAGATGCCATTGCCTTGCTTGCGAACAAAATTAGCAATCCGTTTGCTGTAAAACTGAGTATTATCTTGATAATCAGATTGCAGCTTTACCGCTTTCTGTTCCAGTTTTCCGGTCTGTTCATCAACCATCAAAATCGCTGCCCGATCCACCTGCATGATCTCAAACAACAGATCCAAAATTTTTTGCATCAGTCGGTCAGATTCTTCAGGAGAGGAAAGCTGTTTGCTCACCTCTAGCAAAATTTGCAATTTATCAACCGAACGCTGATGAGCATCTTGGTCGCGGAGTTTTAAAACTGAATGTTCTGCTTTATCAGGTTGCAGTAATTCTCGCATCGTAATCCGCGTCTTCTCAGGCGCAACCTGCCGGAGAATCGAAAGATTCGAGGTATCCTCATTGATCGGTTTTTGTTGAGGAGTGGGAAAGGTTTTCACAAATTTGAAAAACACACTACCAAAGCGAATTAAATCCCCATGCTTGATTTGACATTCCTCTATTTTACACTCGTTAACAAACGTGCCATTGAGACTTTGCAGATCCGTCAGTGTGGCACTGTCTGAGTCTGAGCAAATAACGATTTGGGCATGGTGACGAGAGAGATACCCATGAAGTACGACAATTGTGTTATCGTCTTCACGCCCGATGGTATTAATCCCCGACTCCAAGGTATAAACTTTTTGATTAGGAGTATCGGGATCGTAAATTAAGTAAGACACGCCCCATCCTCACCCTTAATGATCATTTCATTTAAGATAGCGAATGCTGGAGACTTGCTCCCAGTCGCTTGTGGTCAATCTCCCACCTGAGGCTTCCGATACACTAGAAAAGGTTGGCAATCGGGACTTTATCCACCACTCTAGACAAATCAGCATGGCGCGATCGCTCACATACACTCAAGCACCCTGGCTAGAAACCTATACTGAGATTATTGATGTTCGCAGCCCCAGTGAGTTTGCTGACGATCATCTGCCCCAAGCGATCAACCTACCCGTCCTCAATGATGAACAACGGGCGAAAGTGGGAACCCTTTACAAGCAAGTCTCCCCCTTCCAAGCCCGAAAACTGGGTGCTGCCCTGGTTGCTGGTAACATTGCTCAACATCTTGAGTCTCACTTTGCCGCTAAAGACAAAGACTACCATCCCCTAGTGTACTGCTGGCGTGGCGGTCAACGTTCTCATAGTCTGGCTGGCGTCTTAAATCAAATTGGCTGGCGAGTGACTGTTCTAGAAGGTGGCTATAAAACCTACCGCACTTATGTGCGCCAGCAACTCGAAACGTTACCGCCCCAGTTTACATTTCAGGTGTTATCCGGTTTCACGGGTAGCGGGAAAACCTATATTTTACACCAGTTAGCGCAACGCGGCGTCCAAGTCGTTGATTTAGAAGGTTTGGCAAATCATCGCGGTTCCCTACTCGGTCAACAGTGGCAAGATAAACCAACCCCTCAACCGTCGCAAAAACAGTTTGAATCCTTACTCCTGTTGGCATTACAACGCTTTGACCCCAGTCAGCCGATTTGGGTAGAAGCCGAAAGCAATAAAATTGGACAGCGTTATTTGCCCCCCTCCCTTTGGCAACAAATGAAGCAGGCGAACTGTATTGAAATTCAACTCCCCCAAGCGGTAAGAATAAAACGGCTGCTGCAAGAGTATCCCCACTTCATCAGCCATCCCGACGTATTGAAACGCAAGCTAGGGTTCTTGAAATCACGCTACGGTGGGCAAACAATTCGGCGCTGGTATCGTTTAATTGACACCGAACAATGGCATACATTAGTCGGAGAATTGCTGAGTCACCACTATGATCCAGCCTACCGTCGTTCCATTGGGCATCTGTACCAAGAAGCCTCACGTATTATAGAGATTGATGAGGTATCGGATACTACCGTAGAAGCGTTGCTTGAGCAGGTTGAGTAATGAGGGCAGGTATGGAAGTATGTCAGGGACAGCATAAAATGTATAGCATTTTCTTATGAGATGTGAAACTCACGAGAGTGGAAAAAGGGAATAGGCAACACCTCGGACTTCGGCGTGAGCGCTCAGTCGAACGCTTCGCTCGGTGTGTCATAGACAATAGGCAATAGCAGGAGAAAGATGCGTCTGTTTTTTGTGCCAGGAGAAACTGGCATTGGGTTCCATGAATAATTTGAAAACACTATATTAAATAAATATTGACAAACAAAGGAGTAAAGTATGAGATTTATAAGCCCAAAAGTAGATTATGCTTTCAAGAAAATATTTGGATCAGAACAAAGCAAAGAGATATTGATCAGCTTTCTGAATGCTATTGTTTATGATGGAGATCAAGTTATTAAAGACTTAACCATCGTCAACCCCTACAATCCCGGTCAGACACTCAGCTTAAAAGACACTTATTTAGATGTTAAAGCCGTTTTAGCTGATGGCTCTATTGTGGTCATAGAAATGCAAATTGCATCAATGACTGCTTTCAACAAAAGGGTGGCTTATAACTTGGCAAAAGCTTATGCAAATCAGCTAGTTAAAGGAGAAGATTACCCCCGGCTTAATCCAGCCATGGCAGTTACTATTACAGATTTTATCCTCTTTCAAGAAACAGAAGATGTCATCAATCAATTTGTGTTTCAGGAGAGGGAGAAAAAGTTTGAGATTCTCAATCAGGAATTACAGCTAATCTTTGTCGAATTACCTAAGTTCAAGAAAACTCTCTCCGAGTTAACGAGTTTGACAGATAAGTGGATTTATTTTCTGCGAGAAGCTGCGATGTTGGAGGATATTCCTGAGAGTTTAGGAGAAGTATCGGAAATAAAATGGGCATTAAATCTGGCTAGCCAAGCCAATATGACAGTGGAAGAATTAGACATAGTGGATCGGCGGGGGATGATGTTACAAGACGAGAAAGGGCGGATAATTTATGCAGAACAAAAAGGTGAGCAAAAAGGAGAATCGCGATTAATTATGCGACAACTTAAAAAGCGTTTTGGAGAAATACCGATGGAAACAAGCAGTCAAGTTCAAAATTTATCTATTGAAGATTTGGAAAGTTTAGGAGAAGATTTTTTAGAGTTCGACAGTCTGGAAGATTTGGAAAATTGGTTGATGGAGAGATAGTCAGCTTAAAGCAAGAGGAGGCGATTGAAATCGCTGCTACACAAACAAAGTCCGCCTGCGCGGACTGGTTTATAACAGGGGTAGCTAACCCGGTTTTGGTATCATTTGGTAGAGACGTTGCATGCAACGTCTCTACAACATGGTTATATTAACGCTGCAAAATCAAGGCATCCACTCCAGTATAATCCCGACTCGACTATCTTTTTCTTCTGTCGAGTTTTGCTTCTGAATATCGGTGGATAAGCGTAAGTCTGGGGTAACCGCATACCCAACTGACAAGGTGGTTAAACCGACTTCATCCTCACTCCCTGGGGAGACAAAACTTTGGGTTAAAGATATATCAGCCGCACCTGTGCGAGATAAAACCAACTGCAATTTCACACCGAGATTTACGCCATCTGTGGTATAGTCATTCGACTCCAGATAGCGATAACCCACCAGGGGAGCCACATTTACATAATTTCCCAAAGGACGCAGATAATACCGCAAGTCTACACCAAACGCTTCGCGATCGCCATTAAATGAGGTGTGATAATCCCCACTGACGGTGAAACCGCTACGATTGATAAATATATCTTCGACGCCGATATTCAATCCCCCCGCTTGTTCAGTTGAGGGAAACTGAGAATAGCCGAACCGGAAGCGGGTGCGAAAACTGGGGTCATGGTGTATTTCTTCTAAAACATTGGGTACGTCTTGCAACCAGCGTTGTAATACGGGACTATTCTCGATAATCTCTGGATTTAACTCCAATTCCTGGGCGGCTGAGTTTGATGGGGTTTCAGATTGAGCCGTCAGGTTTATTTCGGGAATTGGGGTTGGGATTGTGTCTAACGTTTGGCAAGATGTGTTACCCCAACTGGGTACAAATATCCATAGTAAACCTAAGCTTAATTGCCAACATTTTCTCGAAAAATAGTTAACTGGGACTAGGGAATAGGAACTCGGAAAGATACTGTTGGCGAATTTTTGTTGGCTCATATTAAAGGAGTGGAGGCGGAGTTATGGAGGTGTAGGGGCGGGTTTTACTGATAACATTTTGGAGACAACCCTTAACGTCACTAAACCCGCCCTTCTTTTACCCTCCTTGATTCCCTCTTTATTCCCCCCTTTCAAAGGGAGACTTTGCTGGCGAATGTTACAAAAGAGCGTGAAATCCAATAAAATCGTTAGCCGCTCTAACGTATTTCGGTCATTCTAGGGCAGAATGTTAAATTCGCCAGCAGTATCAAAGGGGGGCTAGGGGGGATGGAGAAGGGGTTAGGGGATGAGGGTGAAACGGTACATAACCCAAAGGCTTACTATCATTGATGTTCACCTTAAGTTGACACGGATGAAGGCTTGCGCCCCACATAAGTACCTCTTAGAGGTTTGTCGTAAGATGCGAGCGTTTATAGCGCTAAAGCGCTTACTACAAACTTAGTACAAACCTTAAAACCGTTCCACATCCTTAAACTGGGCTGACTTTTGAGCATTGGCGGCTTCGCCACAGGTGCGAGGCGTGGGAAATACTTTTCCGGGATTCGCCAAGCCTTTAGGATTAAACACCTGATTAATCCATTTCATAGTCTCCAAATCCGCTTCACTGAACATATCGGGCATAAAACAGTTTTTATCTGCACCAATCCCATGTTCCCCCGAAATACTTCCACCCGCATTCACACAAAGTCGCAGAATTTCCCCGCCTAATTCTTCTACCTGCTCAAATGCACCGGGAATTGATTCATCGTACAGAATCAAAGGATGTAAATTGCCATCTCCCGCATGAAAAACATTGGCAATCCGATAGCCATACTTTTCACTTAAGGCTTCAACGTCTTTAAGTACCTGCGCTAACTGTGTCCGAGGAATTACCCCATCTTGGACAAAATAATCGGGACTCAGATGTCCCGCCGCCGCAAATGCTGCTTTGCGTCCTTTCCATAGTTTTAACCGCGTTTCGGGGTCACTGGCGGTGGTAATGGTTCGCGCTCCATTCTGTTGACAGAGTTGAGTCACACGCTTTTTGTTGGTGCTTACTTCTACCTCTAACCCATCTAATTCCACTAACAAAATCGCTCCCGCATCTCTGGGATAACACCCTGTCGCCACCACATCTTCTACCGCATTAATGCTGAGATTATCCATCATTTCCATTCCGGCTGGAATAATCCCCGCACCAATAATATCGGCAACGGCAGCACCGGCAGCTTCTATACTGGTAAAATCTGCCAGAACCACACAGATGGATTCTGGGGTTTTGAGAATTCGCAGCGTAATTTCTGTGGCAATTCCTAATGTGCCTTCGGAACCCACAAATAACCCGGTTAAATCATATCCCGGCATTTCCGGAATGGTGCCACCGACATCGACAATTGACCCATCGGGAACTACCAGTTTTAAACCCAAAACATGGTTTGTGGTCACACCATATTTGAGACAATGAACCCCGCCCGAGTTTTCAGCCACATTACCGCCAATGGAACATATAATCTGACTGGAGGGGTCTGGGGCATAATAGAATCCGGCACCACTTACGGCTTGAGTCACCCAGTTGTTGATGACTCCCGGTTGAACCACAATCCGTTGATTGTCTAGGTCAACATCCAGGATGCGCTTCATCAAGGCGGTGACAATTAAGACACAATCTTCTACGGGTAAAGCCCCGCCCGATAAACCTGTCCCTGCACCTCGCGCCACCCAAGGGATATTATAGCGATCGCACAGTTTTACAGCAGCCGCCACTTGTTCCGTGGTGCGGGGGAGTACCACCAAGGCTGGACGTTGGCGATAACTGGGTAATCCATCACATTCGTAGGTGAGTAATTCCTCCTTGCGGCGAACCACACCCTTTTTACCAATAGCTGCTTCAAATTCCTTGATAATGGGTTTCCAGTTCCGTTTGGACTTGGCTTGGGTCAACATAGGTCGATTTCACGAGTACCGCTACGGGGAAGTTAAACATTAAACGCTTAGACGGTAGGGGCGAGTTTTGGCATTCAGTTTACCTGCAACCGATAACCCATCAACAAAACCTGCCCTTCGTCCTTCATCAAAAAAAGGTTGATAAAATACTATTCTCAGGGAATTAAGGCTTTTATTTCAACTACGCATACCTTACCTCATTAGTCAACCTTTGTTGTAACCCGTAACGAATCTCGCTTTATGCCGTTTTTGTCTCTAGCAAGGGTGATAGATAGGGGGTTTCAGATTCTTGACTACCGACAAAAAATGTACTTGACATCAGAGCCGGGGATTGAAAACCAAGCTCATTGGACTCTTGACGTCACTTTGGCTGAAGATGCTTCCCGTATTCGTTCTTTCCATAGTTCTCGGAATGCAAGCTCTCTTGCGGCGCATAGCTCTGGGTCTTCCGTATTTAGCACACTAAGTCCGGAAGAATCCCATAAATTTACTTGTCTTGACTTTTAAATTTATCATTTTTTCAACATAAATTAAACTGAAATTCATATTTACTTAGAATTTACAAATCTATAAGCCTTGCTGAATCTTCTGTAAAATCCTTCAATCTCTATAGACAAGACAATCACGGATTCAGTAAAGTAGAGAACTATAAGGGATTACTACTTATTACGTTTTTAAGTCAGAGTACCCTAAGTTTTCTAAACCTATTCCCCCTCTATTGAACATGAAACAACTACCTTTACGTCTCCTAAGCTCCAGCTTACTCGCTACCAGCATTACCCTCATGTCTGGCTTTGTTTCAGCCAACGCGGTACAAGCCTCAGCTATTTCCTTGGATAACACCAGCACATCAACAAATACACTTACCCATGACGCTTCCGCTCAAGTAAATGAAGCAAATAGAAGATTCTCCATTAGCACTATGCCTCATATTCCTGAGCATAATCCTCATCATGATCATGGTTCTACGTCCCAACCCACTATGCTAATAAGTTTTGCCTTAATGATTGGTTCTATCGCTGCCACAGCCGCACGTTATCGGCAGTCTTGCTAAATATTGCCATGTTTGTCGGCTAGAGCGTCGGTCAAGTATTCCTAGAAACCGGGTTTCTCGTAAGAATGACAACTCCATATCAAGTTTCACCCCCAGAAATCCGGTTTCTTGACCGATGTCCCTAGCTGATAGAGGTAAGAAGTTAAATAATGCTTCTTACCCTTTTTTTGTTTTTGAAGGAGCAAAGCTGTAGGGTCGGGTTTTACTGAGAACGTTCTGTCGATGTCCAAGGATTTGACTAAACCTGCCCTTCTAGAGGAGTAAGGAAGGGATTTATTTTTAGGTGTTTTTACGGATGAAACGGATTGGCGGAGGCAATATACTGTATTTTATTCCTTTTCATTTATCATGGCTTTATAAATGAATACGTTTTACTAAAGTTTCCATAAAGTTGGACACTTTTTATAGACAACACCGTCAAACAGTCAGTAACGTAGTAAATAAGAACCAGGTGCTGATTCTTCTGCCATCCTAAAACAGTCCAACGCATTTTCTAGTCCTACAAGTAAAGTAAAAGAACATGACAACCTTCACCTCTGGTTTACTGGGTTCCGGCTTACTCGCTACAAGCATTGCTCTCGCGTCTTCTTTAGTTGCAGCTAACGCCGCACAAGCCTTAACCCTTAACTTTGATAGCACCAGCACCTCAACCAATGACCCAGCCACAGGCGCTTCGGCTCAGGTAGACTTCGATTTCGTGGATGTCGCCGGGGGTGGTGTTCAGTTAGATTTAACTTTACTCAATACCACAGGTCAACTAGATAGTTTATTCGGATCAGGAGCAACTGATTCAGATTTCGTCGCCTTTGGATTTGATGTATCTGATTCAATTTCATCCTACACCTACGATCCTCTGAGCAGTCCCTTTACTCGGCTTTTCGGAGATGCCAGTTTAACTTCAGATAGTGTAGAAGGTTCTGCGGTAATTAGTGGTGCTGGTGGTCAAAATGTGTTTGACATTGGTATTCGCGTTGCTGGCTCAGGAACGTTTGGTGGTGGAAACCCAAATGGTGGACTCAATCCAGGAAAGTCTGCACAAGTTAGATTCATCCTCGATACAACTGATAATGCACAAGCGGTTGAACAAGCGTTTGCGAATTTATTTAATGGCGAAGAATTTCGCGCTGTGGCTCGTTTCCAGAATGTTAATGCTGGAGAGGGTTCTGACAAGTTACTGGTGAATAGAATTTCCAATGGTGATCCTGATGATAATGGTGACGTATCTGTCCCCGAACCCGGTACGCTAGCAGGTATAGCCTTGATTGGGGGTTCTTTAGCCGCAGCGCGTCGCCGCAAGTCTTGCTAAGTATTTAATTGTTAATCGGCTGGTTGATGGGGTTAGAAGTTTAGATATACTTCCAACCCCTTTTTTTTGGGATCGTTAGGTAAGCGCGATCGCACTTAAACCCTTAAACCCCGGCGATTAAAATCGCGGCTTGACAAACAAAGTCCGCCTACGCGGACTCACGAAAAATAGGGGCGATCGCATTCTCCACCCCAAAACACGCGATCGCACACCGTCTCTTAGTCTTACTCTATCCCTATTGCTGCCTAGTCTTGAGCCACCGGATGAACTGATACCGCCTCAATCGATATCATCGGGTAAGTCGTCGATTGACATTCCCATCCACTCAGTTGAAAGTGTATTGACGATGTAAATACATCCTGCCTACACTTAGAGGCATGGACGTATATTTCGTACTCAACGGCATCACCTTTGTTTGGAATGAACAGAAGGCGCGGCAAAATCCTGCCAAGCATGATGGTGTTACCTTCCAACAGGCTACAGAAGCTTTCTTCGATCCCTTTTTAGTTGTCGTTGATGCGAGTCGCAATGATGAAGCGCGAGATGCTGTCATTGGTTTGGATAAACGCTGGAATCTCCTGTATGTGGTTCATATTGAGCGGGATGATGACATGATTCGGATTATTTCGGCTCGTAAAGCAACGAGAAAGGAGCGTGACTACTATGAAACCTGAAGCCTTGAAAAAACGATTGGATAAAAACCGTCCGATGACCAGTATCACTATTCGCATTCCTGAAGATGTGGTCGAGGATCTCAAGCGGGTGGCTCCATTACTGGGGTTTTCGGGTTATCAACCCTTAATTCGTGCTTATATTGGTCAGGGGTTACGAGCTGATCTTGAGCGATTAGAAGGAGATACGGTTTCTGCTTTAATTGCTAGTCTAAAGCGTCGCGGCGTTAGTGATGATGTGATTCATGAAGCACTCAGCGAAGTGGCTCAAAACTGAATCTGATTAGAGAGGCGATCGCACTCTCCACCCCAAAACATGCGATGCAAGGGAGCGCACTCCTCAAGCTGATCGCCCACCTTCTCTCAGTCTTACTCTATCGCTGTTGCTATCACCAGCGCTTTTTTGGAAAGTGGATGCCTGATGCACCGTTTGAGGTGTTTTCGATGCGGATGTGGTAACTTCTATCGTTCAAGAGTAACATCGTATCCCCTTTGGGTAGGGGCGCAAGGCTTGCGCCCTCTCAAGTTACTCAGCGTTATACTATTTAGGTTCACTTGTGGTTATATTCACCAATGGAGTGGCAACCGATAGAAGATTTACCATCAAGCTGGCAAAATTTGGCGAGTGCTGAGTTACCCCCCTTAGTCACTGTTTGGGATGAACAAGCAGAACGTCTTCGCACATCGGGTGAGTTCAAAACGTTTATGGATAGGCTACGCCGAGAGATAGCCATCGAAACAGGAATTATTGAGCGGTTATACACTATAGATCGAGGAATAACTCGCCTTTTAATTGAACAAGGAATTAACGAAGCTCTGATTCCTCATGGAGCAACAGATCGTCCGGTAAAACAAGTCGTGTCTTTAATTCAAGATCAAGAAACGGCAATCGAAGGACTATTTGATTTTGTCGGTGGGCAGAGAAGTTTGTCCACATCTTATGTCAAGCAATTACACCAGGTTTTAACTCAGAGCCAAGATAGTACAGAGGCATTAGTTCCACAGACGGGGCAAATCATTCGCGTTCGTCTCATACGAGGTGACTGGAAGCAACAACCGAATAATCCGATGCGGCTAAATGGGACGATTCATGAGTATTGTCCTCCAGAACAAGTGGCATCGGAAATGGATAGATTGATTGAATTGCATCATCACCATCGAAACCAGAAGATTCCTCCTGAAATCGAATCAGCTTGGTTGCATCATCGATTTACTCAAATTCATCCATTTCAAGATGGGAATGGTCGAGTGGCTCGATGTCTTGCCAGCTTAGTCTTTATTCAGGCGGGATGGTTCCCCCTGGTTCTTACTCGTGATGATCGTGCTGCTTATATTGCGGCATTAGAACAAGCTGACCAAGGTGATTTGAAAGGCTTGATTAATCTATTTACCAAGAGTCAAAAGCAAGCTTTTATCCGTAGTCTTGGTTTATCTGAGCAAGTTTTATCGGAGACACGACGGACTCAGGTAATTATTGCTTCTATTGCTGAAAAGTTAAAGCAAAATAAATCAGAATCTCTGCAAGCGCGAAATCAAAAAGTGGAAGGTTTTGCTGCCAATTTATTTGAGATTACCTCAAATCGCTTACAAAATGTCGCTAATGAAATCAAACTATCTGTTCAAGGTTTAGTTGATGAACCTGAAGTGTTTACCGTTACGGCGTCTGCTGGAGACAATCGTTCCTACTATCATCGTTACCAAGTTGTCGAGACAGCTAAACAGTTAGGATATTTTGCTAATCTCCGTAATTATCATACTTGGATACAGTTGGTTATTAATGTAGAAACCTCAATGACAATTTTACTATCGTTTCATGTTCTGGGGCATGAGTATCGTGGTTTGCTGGTATGCTCTGCCTGTGCGTACTATAGAGATAATACAGAAGAAGGTGAATGGAACATTAGTGAGATTCAAGCGTTAACCGATTCTCCATTCCAGTTTTCTTATGCTGACGACGAAGGAGGCAATTTGATAGAGCGCTTCAAACAGTGGTTAGAGGATGTGATTTTGACAGGGTTAGAATATTGGAACAAGAGTCTCTAAAAAAATAGCGATCGCACTCCTCATCCCAAAACACGCGATCGCACGGACTCACCCCAAAACACGCGATCGCACACCTTCTATCAGTCTTACTCTATCTATGTTTCTATCCAGTCCAAGTTAAGTTCGTGCCTGCCACGACTTGGGATCTCGCCGACTATGAAAAATTGCCGTCACAATTACCCGACTTGATACAATCCGATAGTACACGGCATAAGGAAAACGTCGCACTACTGCCCGCCGGACATCACGATATACGATGGCATAAGACTCTGGTATCAGACAAATACGATTTAGCATCTCATCCACACAGTCCAAAAACTCATCACCAAGTCCTCGTTTTTGGCTCTCGTACCAACGATATGCGTCGTTAAGCTCTTCACGAACTTCCGGGCGAAATACCAGTGCGTAATTCATTACTGCCCCTGAATCGATCCTTTTATTTCCTCCCAAGTCATTACATTGTCCGGATTTATTTCATAGTCATCAATTCGATGATCAAGTTCCTGTTTTTGCCTCTCTGTTAGATCGGGATAGACTTGCTCGGCTGCAATACTATCCCAGATTGCTTGTACCAGACGGATTCTCTCTTCAATGCTGAGAGATACAATTTCATTCAATGTTGCTGTAATATTCATAAAAACTCCTTCGTTGTGGGAAACCCCGTGTCTTTAGACCGGGGTTGCTTACGCTGAAACGCCTAGATAGAAAAGCTGGCGATTAAGCTGTGGGTTATTTAAACAGCTTTTAAGACCAGAATGCCTGTGTTGAGTATCTATGATAGCGCGATCGCACTTTAAACTGAACTTTCCCCGGTGCCGATGTACTACACCTAGGTTAAAGCCTCATCCAGTAAGGGTTTGAGCGGTGATAGGCAAAAAGCGTAATGGGTACAACCTTCGACTCTGATGGCATACCCTCTGATCCTATAAGGCTTGATTTGCGATCGCACTCTCTCTCAGTCTTACTCTATTCCTGTTTTTGTCTAGTCTTGAGATATCCGATGAACTGATACCGCCTCAGCCAATATCGTCGGGTAAGTCATCGATGTTTTCGATGCGGATGCGCTGACTTCTACCGCTCAAGCGTGACATCGTATTCAATTTAGGTAGGGGCGCACCGACGTGCGCCCTCCAAGGTTGCGGTTCTAGCCGATAGTTTGATGGGCGTATGCCATACGCCCCTACAGTCAGGTTGTTTTGTAATATAGGAAGACTTGATGTGCGATCGCACTCTCCACCCCAAAACACGCGATCGCACACCGTCTCTTAGTCTTACTCTATCCCTATTGCTGCCTAGTCTTGAGCCACCGGATGAACTGATACCGTCTCAATCAATATCGTCGGGTAAGTCGTCGATTGACATTCCTGCTTGTTCGAGAAGTTCTTTCAAACGTTTGATTTGCCCCAAAGTCAACCTCAGCTTGTGTTCTCCTCTTTCGTGACGTCCAATGGTTCGGGTTGTTGTCCCCAGTTCACGCGCAAATTCTTCCTGAGTCATATTCAGGCGTTCACGAACTTGTCTAAGAGTTGGCAAGTTAGAGTCTTGAGACATCCGATGAACTGATATCGCCTCAGTCAATATTATCGGGTAAGTCATCAATTGACATTCCCGCCTGTTCGAGAAGTTCTTTCAATCGTCGGATCTGAGCAAAGTTCAGTTTTATAACTCGTTCGCCTGCTTCATGACGGATGACTGTTCTGCGCGATATTCCCAAGCAGTCAGCTATTTGTTCCTGGGTCATTCCCAGTCGCTCTCTTACTTCCTTAAGAATTGGCAATTCTGGGTTGCGTTCT
The DNA here is from genome assembly GCF_040221695.1 of Coleofasciculus sp. E2-BRE-01. Taxonomy (NCBI): domain Bacteria; kingdom Bacillati; phylum Cyanobacteriota; class Cyanophyceae; order Coleofasciculales; family Coleofasciculaceae; genus Coleofasciculus; species Coleofasciculus sp. E2-BRE-01. Next base: position 29,392 of record NZ_JAVKEA010000098.1, read on the forward strand.
GAGTTTTTATCGTTTACCATTCTATTAGGCGAGTGACATTCGGTCACTTTAGTAACCATAAACAAACACAAGTGATAGGGAAACGCATAAGAGAAGTCCCCATACTTCCTGCTTCCCTATCCCTCTATGGGTAGTTTCTCACACGAAGCACGTTGCCCTCATGTTTAAGCATGGGGCTATACTGCCCTTATGTGTAGCTGCGATTTCAATCGCCTCGTGCGTAAGTCCTGAGAAAGCCTTCCATAGAGAAGGGGCGATCGCATATTTACGTTTATGCCAGATCGCCCTTAGCTAAAAAACACTAACTCAAATCATAACAATGAAACATACTCAATGGCTTCGCCTGCAAGCTGAAGGCGACAGGATCGTTGCGTCTTTTCGTGCAGATGGTTTCAACTGCTGTAAACAGCCACGCCACCTGTCTTGGCAGATTAGCAAAGATTCAGTGACTTACAAGTTAACTTGGCTACCCGCGCCAATCAATGAGTGGAGTTTGTTACCCAATGATGGAACGCCACAGCGAGAGCGACTTTTAGCGATAATTGATTCTATCTTGGAGCATCGGGGATGTGGGCGCACAGCCGAACCATCTCCTAAGTCTAACCACAGCTTTTGGCATCAACAGCATTATCCTTGGACACTGGTGAGGCTTTTGCCCAATGCTCAACATTATACGGTTGCTCGGTTCTACAGCCGCACAGAAGCTGAAAATCACCAGCGCTTTCTGGCAAAGTGGATGCCTGATGCACAGTTTGAGGTGGTTTTCGATGCGGATGCGGTGACTTCTACCGCTAAAGAGTGACATTGTATCTTGATCTAGATATGTGTATACTAGGTTTAGTGAGCAATAAAAAAATCCAAGCCAGAAGGCTGGCTCGGATTAGGCGATTTAACGCCTTTGCTCGCTACGGCTAGTTGTTAATCCGTCGCTGAGGTGGCTGCTTTTATCCTTAGCTTTATCGGGTATAGCGATTATGGCCGTAATCGCGCACTCGATTAACTCCGGATGCTTGACAACTTCTTTCTCAACGAAAGCCAAAACAACTAAAACCATAGCAAAGGTTCGGAAAAAGATCCTTTGCATGTTTTTATTGTTTTAGAAACTCTACTTATTATAGCGCCTCCTTTCGGATAGTAGGCGCAATTTGTATTATGGTCACATTCCACTACACTCATGCTAACTTGCGATCGCACCGCACCTCATCCTGACTTTTCAGGGGAAGTTTAGAAACTATTGTAGAGACCAAACATGGACGGTCTGGGCAGGTTTAGTCACATCTGGATACAACCGAAAAGATAGTAGTGAAACCCGCCCCTACACAATCTCCCTTCATTGCACCATATATTGTGGAAAAGAAGACCCAATCCCCCCTTCCCGCCTAACCCGGACAGCCAATACTCTAAACTGAGAGATTGATCGTACTAAAAAAGGGAACCTCACGATGCGACTCTCTCAAATGCTACTCGTCACCCTCCGGGAAGACCCAGCCGAAGCCGAAATCCCCAGCCATAAACTCCTGGTTCGCGCTGGCTATATCCGTCGCATCGGTAGCGGAATCTACGCTTATCTCCCCCTGATGTGGCGCGTTCTCCAAAAAGTCTCCCAAATTGTTCGGGAAGAAATGAACGCCACTGGCGCCCAAGAATGCTTACTTCCCCAACTCCAACCCTCTGACCTGTGGCGAGAATCTGGGCGCTGGGACACCTATACTAAAGCCGAGGGGATCATGTTCGCCCTCACCGATCGCCAAAACCGAGAACTCGGACTCGGACCCACTCACGAAGAGGTAATCACCACCATCGCCCGTGAGATGATCCGTTCCTATCGCCAACTTCCCCTCCACCTCTACCAAATTCAAACCAAATTTAGAGATGAAATCCGCCCTCGGTTTGGACTGATGCGGGGACGAGAATTTATTATGAAAGATGGCTATTCCTTCCACGCTGATGAAGACAGCCTGAAAAAAACCTATCAGGACATGGATCAAGCCTATCGCAACATGATCAGCCGTTGTGGTTTAGCCTTTCGCGCCGTGGAAGCTGATCCGGGGGCGATTGGTGGTTCCGGTTCCCAAGAATTTATGATTCTGGCGGATATCGGCGAAGATGAGATTCTCTACACTGAGGATGGGAACTATTCTGCCAATGTGGAAAAAGCCAGTTCCCTCCCGGCGGATGCTGAACCGTCTCCCTTTGAGACTTGCGAAAAACGGGAAACCCCCAAAACATCCACCATTGACTCCCTGTGTCAATTCCTCAACTGTTCGCCAACCAACGTCTTGAAAAATGTCCTCTACCAAGCCGTTTATGACAATGGGATGACGGTACTGGTAATCATCAGTATCCGAGGCGATCAAGAGGTTAACGACGTAAAATTGCAAAATGAATTAGTCCGTTTAGCTGATCAGTATAACGCCAACGCCCTCATCGCCCTAACCGTTCCCGACGCCACCACCCAGGCAAAATGGGCGTCTAAACCCCTCCCTGTCGGCTATATCGCCCCGGATTTAGATGATGATTATATCCGCCCTGCTAGCGATGTCGCACCGAGATTTGTACGCTTAGTTGATAATACAGCCGTTGACCTGAAAAATTTTGTCACTGGGGCGAATGAAACCAATTATCACGTCGTTGGTGCGAATTGGGGTGAACCCTTCGCCTTACCTAAACAGGTGGTAGATTTGCGGACAGCCAAAGCAGGCGATCGCGCGATTCATGATCCCAGCCAAATCCTGCACAGCGCCAGGGGGATTGAAGCCGGACATATTTTTCAGTTAGGCACTAAATATTCTAAAGCCATGGGTGCGACGTACACCAACGAAGCGGGGGAAGAAAATCCCCTTTATATGGGATGTTATGGTGTAGGCGTATCGCGACTGGCGCAAGCGGCGGTTGAACAATCCTATGATAAGGATGGAATTATTTGGTCACCCGCGATCGCACCCTACCACGCGATTATTACTGTTCCCAATATCTCCGACGCCAAACAGATGGACGCCGCCGAGACACTTTACCAGCAGTTGTGGCAAGCTGGTGTAGAAACCTTACTCGATGACCGCGATGAACGGGCGGGTGTGAAGTTCAAAGACGCGGATCTGATTGGCATTCCCTATCGAATTGTCACTGGGCGATCGCTGAAACAGGGTAAAGTAGAAGTTGTAGTGCGGGCAACTCACCAGTCTCAAGAATTGCCCCTGGATCAGGTTGCTTCTACCGTTAAACAATGGCTTGACGCGGCATTAACGTAACCTCCACAATTAATACTGAAATGAATAAGGCAGCACTGACTCGATTCATCATAGTGGCACTTTATATTTCTGCCTTTATGGGTGTAATGTTGGGTCTAGTCGGTGGATTTCAGACAGGTATTGCCTGTACTGCCCTGGTTTTTTTCTCTATCCTTTCCTATAAGTATCCCCGAATTGGATTATGGGGACTGCTGATTTATCTTCCCTTCAGCGGGAGCATTATTTATTCGCTGGGTGATGTTTACCAATCCCTGGGTGAGAGAATCGCCTACTCCGGGAATCATCCCCTCTTTCATTTAATTAAAGATGCCTTTTACATTCCCGCCTTAATTGCCCTGATTCAGTCGCGGGATTCGTTCTGGAAGCTACTACCGCGATCGATTCTCAAACCCTTATTAATCGCGATCGCGGTTGTGCTAGGGGTGGCGTTAATTACGTTCCTGTTGATTAATGTACCCCAGGAGTTTGATCCCCAGGTCAAAGGAAGTCCCTTTCTGATGGGAATTTTAGGATTAAAAGGGCTAGTGGGGTATATTCCCTTACTCTTTTGTGGGTATTATCTGATTCGCGATCGCACGGATTTATTTTTCCTGACTCGTTTACACTTAATTGTGATCCTTATCTGCTGTAGCTTGGCGTTTCTCCAATATCTGTGGCTAGTTACTGGTTTATGTCCCAGTAGCAATAGTTTGACCGGAGAAGCTGTTTACAGAGCCAGTTTACAGGTAAGATGTTTAGTCGGCGGTTCTCTGTTATACAATCCTAAAGTCGGGTTAATTCGTTTACCGGGTACATTTGTTGCACCTTGGCAATGGGGTTGGTTTCTCATTTCCAGTGCCTTTTTCACGTATGGGGCGAGTGTCAGTGATCCGTCTCGTCGTTGGCGACTCGTGGGGTGGGTGGCGATGGTTGCAGTCTTGGCGGCGGCGGTCATTTCGGGTCAACGAATTGCTTTGGCGATCGTTCCGGCGACGTTTGTTCTGTTAGTATTACTCACGGATCGGCATAAGGGATGGCTACCGATTAAAGTAGGAATTGGGGTGCTTTTAGCGATTTGGATTACTCGAACCTTGGGAAAGGTAGAAGAACGAGTGATTAGTTTTGTTGATCGCTGGGAGGCGTCTCCACCACATACGTTTATGCTGGATCAATTTCAGTGGGTATTGAGTAGACAAGAGGGAATATTGGGACATGGTTTAGGACGAGCAACGAATGCGGCACGTCGCTTAGGAGAAACTCAACTGATTGAAACCTATTATGCCAAATTGTTTTACGAAATTGGTCCGATTGGGGTTTTGGCTTTTCTGGCGCTGGTGTCTTTGCTGACGTTTTTGACGTTTAAGGCATATCGGTCAGTTCAAGATTCGTCTTTACAACGGTTAGGCTTGTGTCTTTGGGTGTTTGTTTTATTTATTAGTTACAATACCTATTATTATCCTCTGGCTGTTGATCCGGTGGAGGTTTATTATTGGTTTTTTGCTGGGGTTTTGCTCAAGTTACCTAAACTTGATGATCGGGTAGGTTGTGAAACACTATGTTCTGATCACAAAGACGCTTAGCCTAGAACATAGGGTAGGGCGCACGTCAGTTATTGGTGTCAACTTAAGATGAGAAGCAGGGGGAGCAGAGGGAGCTGGGGGAGCAATGGTACATTTTCCCTGATAAGCTGTTTAGTAAGCTAGTCCGCGCAGGCGAACTACCCTTCGGGAAGGCTTCGCATACATTTGTGTAGCGGCGACTTCTAGTCGCCAGGGCAAAAAAGGGGTTCCTTAATTACCGAGGTTTTAAAACTTGCCAAAGGATAAAAATAGTAAAGCTGATATAGCCACATACGACGATCCAATCCTGCCAATTATTAGAATTTGTGAAAACATTATTACTCATTGGGATTATAGATTTAAGTTTGAGGTTAGGCGACAGGGCGACCCGAGTCGATTGAGTGGATTGGGGGTGTTCATTAATATCAGCGGGTCGCCCCTACAACTGTTTATTGATGTTGGTAGTTAGCCTCAACAAATGTTCATTGATATCTATACATTAGAACTTTTTTTAACGCTAACTATTTTGATATCAAAGGATGTCTGGGGTATTCTAAAAGAAACTACAAATAAACTCTCCAGCGCCATCCGGTTCAAATGAAACCACTATTCCATCCTGGCGAATCCGGGTGCGATCGCGACAATTATATATCTCTACAGGACGTTTTACTCCATCAATACTCACAGCGGCTCGATACCGCCAATAATACTTAGCGGAGCGCTTGATACTTAGAATACAAATATTGTGATCCTTGATTGTGCGACACACCGACGCCTCAGCCGGAAATGCTACAACCCACAGTATTGCAAGTATTCCCAGTAAAACACTCCATTTTACTTTGTCATTGGTCATTGGTCATTGGTCATTGGTCAAGGTGTAGGGTGCGTTAGCGTAAGCGTAACGCACCATTTCAAAAGATAGTAGTGAAACCCGCCCCTACACAATTTCCCCTATCTCCCAGACGTTCCACCGGAACGTCTCTACAACCACAGCTCCCCCAGATCCCTCATCTCCCAGCGCTTTGATAGATGGGGATTATCGCTTTGATTATCAGATTGTCTAATTGCTTTGTTTGAACTTTACCATCAACCCATTACACTATAGACTAATCTTAGAAAACTTCAAAAAAATTAACCGTTAAGTAAAAATACCTGTTTATCAGGGTCTCTTCACGTCCATTAGCACTGAAGAGAAAATTTGTATACCCCCAAGAGGTCATGTCGATGACTCAGTTTTTCCTTGACTCTGCCTGGTTAATACCTTGCTATGCCCTATTAGGTGCAATTTTAGCCGTCCCTTGGTCTCCGGCAATTATCAATCGTACCGGACCGAGACCCGCAGGCTATATTAATCTATTGATGACCTTCATCGCTTTTTTGCATGGGTTGTTGGCATTACTCGCCATCTGGAATCAACCGGCTCAATCGGTTGTGATTCCGTGGCTACAGGTGGTTGATTTGGATTTATCCATTCCCGTAGAAATGTCGGCGGTTACGATTGGGGCGACGATGGTGATTACGGGGTTGAATTTCCTCGCCCAAATCTATGCCATTGGTTACCTAGAAACCGATTGGGGATGGGCGCGGTTCTATTCGTTGCTGGCGTTGTTTGAAGCGGGAATGTGCGCCCTTGTTCTGTGTAATTCCTTGTTTTTCAGCTATATTATCCTGGAAATTCTCACCCTGGGAACCTATCTTTTAGTCGGATTTTGGTTTAATCAATCCTTGGTGGTAACGGGGGCGAGAGATGCATTTCTGACCAAACGGGTAGGCGATTTAGTCCTATTAATGGGCGTGATTGGGATTTATCCCCTATCCAAAACCTGGAATTTTTCGCAATTGGCAGACTGGGCAAGTACGGTTAATCTTGATCCGAAAGTCGCTGCATTAGTGGGGTTGGCATTAATTGCCGGTCCTATGGGTAAATGCGCTCAATTTCCCCTGCATTTATGGTTAGATGAAGCCATGGAAGGACCGGTTCCCAGTACCATTCTACGGAATGCTGTGGTGGTCTGTACGGGGGCGTGGGTGTTGATTAAACTGCAACCCGTAATTGCTATCTCTCCGGTTGCGGTATCCGCTGTCATTTTAATTGGTGCGGTAACCGCAGTGGGTGGTACGATGGTCGCGATCGCACAGGTTGATATTAAGCGTACTCTATCCTATTTGGTGAGTGCTTATTTGGGATTGGTGTTTATCGCCGTGGGTACGGGACAAATCCAAACCGCCCTATTATTAATGTTGACGTATGCCGTCGCCATGGGGTTATTGGTGATGAGTACCGGGGCGGTTATTTGGAACAGTATTACTCAGGATGTGACGCAATTGGGCGGGTTATGGGCAAAACGCCCAGCTTGTGGCTTGTCTTATCTGGTGGGGGCGGCTGGATTGATTGCGGTTCCTCCTCTGGGCGGATTTTGGGCGTTTTTACAGTTGGGGGATTCTCTGTTTACCAGTCACCCGAAATTATTTGCCCTGGTGTTAGTGGTGAATGCGTTAGCTTCGTTTAGTCTATTCCGTGTCTTCGGGTTAGTCTTCGGTGGACAAGCTAAAGAAATGGCACAGCGATCGCCTGAAGCACATTGGCCCATGCTATTTCCGATGATACTGCTGATGGGGGTTACGTTACATGTTCCGTTACTATTGGGAACATGGCAACTGTTACCGGAATGGGTAAGCTTGAATCCTACAGTGGCGGGTTCGTTGGTATTGTCGAGTGCAATTGGTGGCGGTGCAGCGGCGTATTTGTATCTGAGTAACCAGGTGGAAAAGCCGATTCGATTTGGTTCAAAGGCGTTGCAAGACTTTTTTGCCTACGATTTATATACCCAAAAGTTGTATCGGGTAACGATAGTGTTTCTGGTTGATTTGATTTCCAGAACTATTTCTTGGGTTGACCGTTATATTGTGGATGGTTTGGCTAATTTAGTCGCCTTTATGACGGTGTTTAGTGGGCAAAGCTTGAAGTATAATGTTTCGGGTCAAACCCAGTTTTATGCGTTGACGATTTTGTTGGGGGTGGCGTTATTGGGCTTTCTGTTGAGTTTGCCGATTCTGTCGCGTCTTTCGCTGATTGTTGGTGGATAATTTACGTTTTTGTCGGAGTGGTTGGTGGTGAAAGATGTGTTTTTTTAACGCAGAGGAACGCAGAGGTTAGCGCAGAGGGACGCAGAGGGGTTAAGTGAGGTGGTGGAGGAATGGATGTGTTCACTGTTTAGAGGGATGTTAAATGGGGAGACGTGGGATAGCGTGTTTTGAGGTTTGAGGGTTTCGGGGTGGGTTGAACTGGAATCATTTCTAGTTAGTTAGAGATTGATCAACTCGCCCCTCTTAAGTGGAAGCGTTTTGAGTTGGAATTTTTGACAGAATTATGCTGAGTACGCTGATTGGGTTACCTGTTGTTGGTGCGATTATTATCGGGTTTTTGCCGGGAAAGGTGGCACAAACACGACTCCGGGCGATTGCTTTGGCGGTGGCGACGGCGATTGTTCTGGTGACGTTGTGGTTAGCCACGCAGTTTGATATCACCTATTCCGGTTGGCAGTTTCAAGAGGAGTTGACCTGGATTCCGCAATTGGGATTATCCTACAAGTTAGGGGCGGATGGTTTATCGTTTCCGTTGCTGGCGTTGGGGAGTTTGTTGAATTGGGTGGTTATTTTTAGTAGCCGCGTTGATGTGGAACGGCTGCGCCTTAAATATGCCCTGATTTTGTTGGTGAATGCAGGGGTTACTGGGGCGTTTCTGGCACAGAATTTGTTGCTGTTTGTCCTATTCTATGAATTGGTGTTGATTCCCTTGTACCTGTTAATTGCAATTTGGGGGGGAAGCAAGCGGGAATATGCGGCGATGAAGTTTCTCATCTATACCGCTGTGTCTGGAATTCTGATTTTGGCGGCATTTTTGGGGATTACGTGGCTGAGTAATTCCACTAGCTTTAATTATGAGGCGATTCAAACTCAAGGGTTATCGTTAACGACTCAGTTGATTCTGCTGACCATTTTATTGGTAGGATTTGGAATTAAAATTCCCCTGGTTCCCTTACATACCTGGTTACCCGATGCTTATGTGGAAGCGTCACCCGTGGTGGCAATTCTGTTAGGAGGGGTTGTGGCGAAGATGGGAACTTATGGGTTGGTACGCTATGGGTTACAATTGTTTCCCGAAGCCTGGTCATTGGTAGCGCCGGGATTGTCAATTGTTGGCGTGGTGAGTGTATTGTATGGTGCATTGAGTGCGATCGCGCAAAAAGATATTAAACGGATGGTGGCGTATAGTTCAATTGGTCACATGGGGTATATTGTTGTCGCCGCCGCTGCGTTAACGCCGTTGAGTCTTTTGGGGTGTATTACTCAGATGGTGAGTCATGGGATTATTCTGGCGATTCTGTTTTATTTGGTTGGGGTAGTGGAAACTAAGGTGGGAACTCGCGAGTTGGATGTTTTGAATGGGTTGATGAATCCCACGCGGGGTTTACCCTTGGTGAGTGCGTTACTGATTTTAGGGGGAATGGCAAGTGCGGGGATTCCCGGTTTAGTCGGATTTGTGGCAGAGTTTCTGGTGTTTCAAGGAAGTTATGTGGTGTTTCCTTGGCAAACCATTTTATGTATTTTTGCGTCCGGGTTGACGGCGGTTTATTTTGTGATTCTGCTGAATCGTACTTGTTTTGGCAAGCTGGATAATCGTAAGGCTTACTATCCGAAAGTTCTCTGGGATGAACAGGCACCTGCGATTATTTTGGCGGTGATTATTTTCTTCCTGGGTATTCAACCGGTTTGGTTAGTTCGGTGGACAGAAACGACGACGAATGCGATTGTTTCGGCGGTGCCGACTCAGGTTGATCAAAATGTGGCGATGGCGGATTCGTCATTAGTTATTCGTCATTAGTCATTTGTCATTAGTCATTTGTCATTAGTCATTAGTCATTCGTCATCTGTCATTTGTCATTAGTCATTCGTCATCTGTCATTAGTCATTCGTCATACTCGCTTTCATCGAGAAGCAAGCTACGTCTTATGTAGTTCTTTGACGTAAACAATGGGCGGGTTTAGTTAAGTTAGGGGTTTGATCCGAAACGTTATTGGTAAAACCCGCCCCTACACCACTCATTCGGGGCGGGTTTAGTTACATCTGGGTGGGGGAAGAAACGATAGTTGTCAAACCCGCCCCTACACATTCAAAATGAAAAAATAAAAACTTGATAACCATGGTACAAACTCCAACCAAACCAGCAACGAAATTACCTCCGTCTCAGCATGAATTTGCGGATATTGTGCATCGCTTGGAAGCTGGGGGGGCGATGGTTCCCGATACGCCAGAAAATTTAATGCAAATTATTGGTATCTGGAAGGCGTATGCGGTGCCGATGGATTTCTATTGGCGGGATTTGCTTTATATTGGCGAACGAGTCTTTTTGAATCCGTTTCCCTTCTTTAAATATTTCCTGCCCAAGGAATATTTAGACCTCCATAATCATTATGCGGGGGATGATGCCGATTTACGGATTTGGCGGGGTCAAGCAACGGCGCATCCGGAACTTGGGGAATTTATTGAGAAAGGGGAAACCCAGAAAATGCCCAAGTTATTGCATCACTTGTGGCATGACCGGATTAATATGGAGTTCGCTGAAGCTTGTATGCGGGCAATGCTTTGGCATCGGAATATGTACGCCCCGGTGAATCAGTTTGATCCGTATCTGGATACCCAGGAATATAAGGACAATGCGAATCGGGCAATTGAGGCGTATTTTAAAGGAAATCCGGTGATGCTGGGATGGCATAAGCTGTTCCCAGAAATGTTTATCGAACAGTGTCGTCAGGCGTCCTATTATAGTCTGTTGGGGCTATTTTGGGAAGTCATGGCACCGGTGTTCTTTGAGGTGTCTGATCTCTACGATGAAGGAAAAATCACCTCTGTCCCCGAAGCGATGAACTTTTTGGTGAATGGCATATTCGCGATCGCGGGTCGTCCGATCTATCATCATGTGTATGTTAAGGGGGAATGCTATGAAGTGATTCCCAAGTCCAAGGGGTTTACCTGGCTGTATGAGGCGGCACTTCCCTATGTGGAGTCGGTATTTTATCGTACAGCACCGTTTAGGGGTACGAAGTCCTATAATGCCCAAGCCGGGGAAGTTCCCAGTGATCAGAAAGACTTCCATTATGGGGTTCTCTATGCCGATAAATTCCCCGTGGGTTCGGCGGGCGTTCCGCCGACATTGTTGATGCAGGATATGTTACATTTCCTACCTCCTTATCTGCGAGAATTCTATGAAAAGCGCTGTCGCCGTGAAAGTGATATCCTGAATCAAATTGGTGTTACCTTTCAGCGATCGATGTATTGTGTGACATCGGCGGTATTTCAGGCGTTACGAACCGCACTGTTATATCCCTTAGATGACCCAAATCCGAAGCATTTACAGGCGAATCGGGCATTTTTTGAAGCGCAATTAGACCGATTCTGTCGCCCAGAGTATGGAATCCGGGATGCGGCGCGGTTACAGTATATTCAGACGGCTGATTATCGGTAATTTATTTCCATCAACCTACTTACCAGATCCCCGACTTCTCAAAGAAGTTGGGGATCTCTGTCTAACACATAAATATACCCATAGATATAGGTGAAAAAATTAAAATCTGCATAGTCTAGTTTTAAAACGGATTAACGTTAGTCTTAATAAGACGCTAATCCCACAAGAGTAAAGGGATTGGTGTATGAATATTACAGAATTAACTCATCTTCCAGCCAAGCTTCTACAATCTAAAATTAGGATGCTTCCATCGAGTTGGAGTCATCACAGGTTTGATCAGAAGGAGTAAAACGATGAAAAATGAAGAAAATGAAGCCAACCCCCTTCTTGATCAAGTTGTGGCATTACAACAACGAGTGGGCGAGTTAGAAGACGAGATTGGTGACTATAAACAGCAACTGGCGCAGGAACGAGAAACGCGCCAGACAATAGAAACCCGCTTACAGAAAACGGAGGAACGCCTGTCTTTGGTGCTGCGGGCGACAAAAGATGCCATCTATGAGTGTGACTTAGAACAAGGTATCATTAGCTGGAACGCAGCATACAATGAACGTTTAGGCGATCGCCCACAGTCAACGGCATATTCCTGGGAATGGTGGATTGAACACCTGCATCCCGACGATCGCGACAAGGTTGTCGCTAGCTTCAAAGAGACACTCGCGGGTACAGGCGATCGCTGGATGGCGGAGTATCGCTATCAAAAGACAGATGGTAGCTATGCCCATATTTTAGATCGCGGCTATATTCTGCGGAATCAAACCGGGAAAGCTATTCGGGTAATCGGCACATTATTCGACGCCACCGAACAAAAACAAATTGAAACTGAACTACGCCAGCAGCAAGAATACCTACGTCTTGCCAACGAACGATTCCAATTCGCTGCCCGGGCAGTAAATGCGCTAATTTATGATTGGCAGATTACCACGAATCGAGTAGAACGAACCGATGGACTCACCAACATTTTAGGCTATTCCCTCAGCGAAGCCGAACCCACTGTCAACTGGTGGCGCGATCGCATTCATCCTGATGACGTGCAACGAATGGATCAGGAGACAGCAACGGCGTTGAGTCAGGGGGATTCCTATCACGTCGAATATCGTGTTCTGCACAAAAACAACTACTATATTCATATATTGGATCAAGGACTGGTGGTGACGCGAGATGATCAAGGACATCCGATTCGTGTGATTGGTAGCACCATCGATATTAGCGATCGCCAGCACACAAAAGCCACCCTGAAACAACGGGAAACCGATTTGCGCTTAATTACAGATGCAATTCCGGCGCTAATTGCGTATGTGGATTCAGATTGCCGTTACCGCTTCGTCAATAGTGCCTTTACCACTTGGTTTGGATATCCAGCCGAACAATTAATTGGTCAATCTGTGGCAGACTTTGTCGGTGCAACCGTCTATGAATATATGCGCCGGGATATTGAAGCCGCCCTAGCGGGTGAATCCGTAAAGGTTGAAATGTGGATGCCGTTTGAAGATGGGGAGTCACGCTATGTTAGCAGGCAGTATATCCCCGATAGTGATCCGCAAGGGAATGTGAAAGGCTTCTATGCCTTCATTAACGATATTACCGATCTCAAACAAACAGAAGCCGCTTTACGGGAGAGAGAACAGCGCTTTAGCACCTTATTTAATGGCATGGAAGATTGGGTACTCGTTTATCCTCTCACTCCCGACAATCAACCCGGACAATTCATTGAGGTGAATGAACAAGCTTGTAAACGGTTAGGCTATACCCGGCAAGAACTCCTCACCCTATCGGTTGCGGATATAGTGGACTTCCCCTTAGCTGATATTAACCTCAGTTTCCAGAAATTGTTGCAAGAGAAACGAGTCGTTATCGAATCAGTACATCGCACCAAAGACGGTCAAAAAATTCCCGTTGAAGTCAGTTCCACCCTATTTATGCTGGATGGTTTGCCCACCGTTCAATCCATCTGTCGAGACATTACTGTACGTAAACAGGCAAAGAAAGCGCTACGCCTCAGTCAAGAACGATTTCGGGTTGCCCAAGATCTGTCCTTAGATGGGTTTACTATTCTCAAAAGCCTTCGCGATCCAGCCGGAAACATTGTTGATTTTGAGTGGACTTATGTCAATCCCATGGCGGCAAAAATGCTGAATCATTCGGTTTCCGAGTTACTCGGTCAACGCCTGCTTACTATCCTGCCAGGGAATCAAACCAATAGTGACTTATTTGAGCAGTATGTCAACGTCGTAGAAACCGGAAACTCCCATGATATGGAAGTGCGCTACGAATCCGAAGGAATTGTTGGCTGGTTTCGCAACATGGCAGTCAAATTAGACGATAGTGTCGCCATTTCCTTTAGCGATATTACCGAACAAAAACAAGCCGAGTTCGCACTACGCAAAAGTGAAACGGTTCTCAATGCCTTTATTGCCAGTTCCCCCATTGGTATAGCCTTCTTTGACCATGACTTACGCTATGTCTATGCTAATGAAGCCTTAGCGACAATGAATGGCATCCCCCTGAGTCAACATTTAGGTCGTACTATCGGGGAAGTTGTGCCACAGATGGCACCTGAATTTGTCCCCCTGCTGGATCAGATTTTACAGACTCAGCAACCGAGGCTGAACTTTGAGTTTCAGGGTGAAGTTCAACCCGGTGTTTATCGCCATACTTTAGCCAATCACTTCCCGGTTTGCTTACCCGATGGTGAACTATTGGGAGTGGGTGTCACCGTGATGGAAATTTCTGAACTCAAGCGGGTAGAAGCCGCCTTACGCATCAGTGAAGCCTTTGCCCACGCCAGAGTGCAAGAGTTAGAAACGTTAATGGAAATTACCCCAGCGGCGCTTTGGATTGCCCATGATCCTGACTGTCACCAGATGACGGCTAACCGGACGGCGTACAATTTAATGAGAATGCCACCCGGTTCCGTAACAACCGCAACCCCTGCGGATGGTTCCCATCCCCTGCCCTTTAAACAATATAAAAACGGACAAGAATTTCTCCCCCAAGACTTACCCATGCAGCGTGCGGCTAGAACCGGGCAAGAGGTTGTCGATGAAATCGAATTTGTCTTTGAGGATGGCACAGTGCGCTTCCTGTATGGCAAAGCTGTTCCCCTGTACCACGACTCCGGTGAGGTGCGCGGTGTGATTGGCGCATTTGTGGATATCACCGAACGCAAACAAGCAGAACGGGAGCGTGAACAACTTCTAGCACGAGAACGTGCCGCCCGTAAAGAGGCGGAGTCTGCCAACCGGATTAAAGATGAATTTCTGGCAATTTTGTCTCATGAATTGCGTTCTCCCCTGAATCCTATCCTGGGATGGACAAAACTACTCCGCAGTCGTCAGTTTGATCAAGCCGCAACCGATAAGGCATTAGCAACCATTGAACGTAATGCCACGATTCAAATTCAGTTAGTGGATGACTTACTCGATGTTGCCCGAATTCTGCGCGGAAAAGTTTCTCTGACTCGTCATCGGCTTGATTTAGCGATCACAATTAAAGCGGCGATTGAAACAGTGCAGTTAGCGGCAGAGGCGAAATCGATTCAAATTCAGACTCATTTTATCGGTAAGGTGGGTTTGGTTGAAGGGGACTCTGGGCGGTTACAACAAGTGGTGTGGAATTTACTCTCCAATGCGGTGAAGTTTACTCCATCCGGGGGACAGGTGGATGTGACATTAGCAGAGGTGGATGATTTTGCCCAGATTACCGTCAGTGACACAGGTATCGGAATCTCTGCCGATATTCTTCCTCATATTTTCGACTATTTCCGTCAAGCAGATAGTTCGATGACGCGCCAGTTTGGGGGATTAGGATTAGGACTCGCGATCGCACGTCATATTGTGGACTTACATGATGGCATGATCCAGGCAGAAAGCCCAGGAGAAGGACAGGGGGCAACATTTACTGTCAGATTACCCCTACTTCCAGATAAAAAGCAACGAATCAGACATAACGCCCATGATTGGCAGAAAACGTCCGATACCACTCCCTTGAAGGGGATACGAGTTCTGGTTGTCGATGATGAGGCAGACACACGAGAACTCCTAGGGATCATTTTGCAACAAGCTGGGGCAGAGGTGATCATAATGGCATCGGCACAGGAGGTGTTATCACAATTTAACCAGTTAACCCTTGATATCCTGGTGAGTGACATTGGTATGCCCCAAATGGATGGGTATCGTTTATTGCAACAGATTCGGGGCATGTCCTTACCCCAAGCGAATGTCACTGCGATCGCATTAACGGCGTATGCGGGAAACTCCAATCAGCAAAAAGCCCTAGCCGCCGGATTTCAGCAGCATTTGCCTAAGCCTGTTGCCCCCAAGGATTTAATTCACGCGATCGCCCGGTTAATGGAACAGGGAAATAAATGACTCTTATTACCTTAATTACGTCTATTTGTCAATCTGCTTTAAGGCTGATTCTATGAAACGTCTGTAAAGATTTCGTGACAACTTTGAAGAGTTAGTAAACTCTCCGGATTTTTCACCCATTACGCGCCATTGGCTGATAAAACTGAATACTAGAGAAACCTAAGTTTTAAGCCAAGCCGTTTATCTAATCATGCCAACTCATCCCAAATAAAACTGTAAACATTGTTACAAAACTTAAAACTTTGCTGACTCTACAGGGTTAACTACAGGGGTAAACCCTTGAGATTAATTGTTAGCAAATTAGAGAAAAATGCCTTTTCTCGATTAATTTTAATGCAAGTTTGTAGGTAGATGAATTAACTCTTCCTTCGGGGAGAGTTTTTTGTTTTTATGCACAATTTAATTTCACAAAATCTTTATAGAAAGTTCATTTTAACTTTATTGATCTCCGTAAAAATACAGTTATAGTTAAATTGTGGTCAGAGAAAAGCAGCGAAACGAACCTCAATAACACAGTCGTTTACGTTATTTTCGGAGACTACACCAAAGCAACAAAAAACTCGTAACTAATTCACGGAGTAAAAATAAATGTCTCATCCTATCAATGACAACTTTGTAGATAGCATTCAACTTAGCGGTGCTTCAGTCAGCACAAGAGGAACCAATGTGGGAGCCACTGGGGAGATAGGTGAACCCTCTCAAAGTGGAAGTACTGATTCAGTCTGGTGGTCTTGGACAGCACCTTCATCGGGTCAATTCACGATTGATACAAATGGCAGTAACTACGACACTTACTTGAGCGTCTTTACAGGTAACGCTGTTAACAGCTTAACCACAGTTGCTCAAAATGATGACGGTGGTATTGGCTTACAAAGTGAAGTTTTACTGAATGCAACTGCTGGCGAAACCTATCATATTGCAGTGGATGGTTGGAGCAGCAGCGAAGGCTTGATTGATCTCAACATTGATGCTGTGCAACCACCAGTCAATGACAATTTTGCTGATAGAATTAGCGTCGTTGGTGCCTCTGTTGCGGTTGAAGGAATGAACGAATATGCTACTGGAGAAACTGGAGAACCAGGTCAATCGGGTCAACTCAACTCATCGTGGTGGACTTGGAGAGCGCCTGCTGATGGTGTAGTAACGATAGATACAAATGGTAGTAATTATGATACCTATCTCAGTGCCTTTACTGGCAACGCCGTCGATGGATTAACCACAGTTGCCCAAAATGATGACGGTGGTATTGGTTTACAAAGCCAACTAAGCTTTGCCGTTGAAGCTGGACAGACTTATCAGATTGCTGTCGATGGCTTCAGCAGTAATCAAGGCGCAATTGATCTGAATATAAATTTACCTTTAAATTACACCCAAGTTGGCACCTCAGCGAACGAACAACTGAATGGAACTGGCGCAAACGATATCATCGCCGGACTCGGAGGAAATGACCAAATCAACGGTAATGGGGGTCATGATTATCTTGAAGGTAACGGCGGTAATGACACCATCGCAGGCGGTTCTCTGAGTGATTATCTAGATGGTGGCGCTGGTAACGACCTTCTCTACGGTAACGGCGGCGGTGATACCATCTTCGGTAGAGGTGGCGATGATGGTCTATACGGTAGCTCTGCTACAGATTATCTCGATGGTGGTAATGGTGATGACACCCTTTACGGAAATGGCGGTAGAGATACCCTTATCGGTGGTCGTGGTGATGACTTAATCTACGGTGGTTCATGTCCTGATCATATTCTCGGTGGCCAGGGCGACGACATCATTTACGCCAATGGTGCCAACAATGGCGCTGACTACATTGATAGTGGTGTTGGTCAGGATACCATCTGGCTGGGTCACGGTGATGCCGAGGTTGTCCTCTCACAAGGAGTTGGATTCGATGTGATTAATAACTTCCAGCTTGGTCAGACGTCTCTAATCGTTAGTGATGTGAATGCGTTGAGTTTCGCTGATGGTGCAAATGGTGCCCAAATCTATCAAGGCAGCGACTTGTTAGCCACCGTGAGTTGGCAGTCTGCTAGCACATTTGCCGATAACGCGAATGACATCTTTGTCGCTGCCTAGATATTTCGTCTGATGTTTTAGTCTTTCTTAGTCTGCATAGTAGTCTAGTCAAATCAAACGGGAGATGCAAAGTATCTCCCACTTTTTTTGTCTGAGTCTTTGTCCGACTACTTAGGGGTAGGTGGGCATTGCATTAGTGTCAACTTAAGACTTTGTATGACTAGCACTCAAAGTTTAGATCCCCCTAAATCCCCCATGGAACAAAAAGCGAAGCATCCTTTGGTCTCCCCCTTTTGAAGGGGGACGGAAGGGGGATCTAATAGGGGGACGGAAGGGGGATCTCTTATTAAGTAAGGGTTTCAGCCTTAAGTTGACACTAAAGGAATAGACCTTACCATTGAATCGGGCGCACGTCTATGCGCCCCTACGGTTTCGGGGCGTAAGCTTAATTCATCAAGTTAGGTGTGCCACGCCACTACGTATAGCAACCTGGCATAAGTGCATATCCCGGTGATGACTCAGAGATATAGAACAATGTACCTGGGATCAGTCACTAGATAATCCGATGCCGAACATAACCCAACTCGCCTCGAAAATAGAAAAGGTAAAAGTCTATGCGGCTGGTGCAACCGTTAGCCGTATCGCCGATTTGCACCTAGAGAATGGAGAAACGCCAGAACAAATAGAAATTTCGGGACTTCCCCTGGCGCTGGATGATAGCAGTGTGCGAGTGCAAGTTGAGGGGAATGCCAATCCGGTGATTCCTACCGATATCCGCATCAGTCTCACAGTTCCCTCTCCCCCAGAAACCCCCAACTCCCCCGCCGAGGAACAACTGCACCAAGCCAAAGCCGAGGTGCGGCGAATTCAAGAAATGATTGCCCTCATTGATAACGAAATCTCTGTCCTCAAACAGCTTCATGTACCCAATCAACCTGAAGCAGAACCGGGAAAAGCACCACCCCCTTCACCCCTAGCCGCCCGATTAGCGATCGCGAATTTTCAAGATGAGCAAATCCGTAGCCGTATTCAGGAACGACGGGAAACCCAAAATAGCTTACAGGAGGCACAAACCCACTTAGAGGAGTTATTGCACAAACATAAACTAGCGTCAACAGCCCAACAGGTGAAACCGCACGAATTGCGAAAAACGGTGATTATCAGCTTAAGTTATCCGGCGGAGGTGACGGTTTCCCAGCAACGATTAATTGTCGAGTATTTCGTTCCTGGCGCACGCTGGACACCTACCTATTTATGCCGTTTAGATAGTACCACCAATACCAGTGCGATCGCGGTTCGGGCTTTTCTGTGTCAGCGTACAGGTGAAGATTGGTCTGGAGTTCGCTTGGAACTCTCAACCGCTAACCCGATGACGTGGTGTGAGTTGCCAGAATTACCCTCACTGCGGTTAGGACGCACTCAGCCTGTCCCCAGAAAATCCGGTTGGCGTTTACCTCCCCTTGGTGCAACAATGCTGTTTGCCGATTATGACCGCCAGAAGCCGCAGATGGTCACTGTATCTGAACAGTTCCAAAACCTGGAATCATCTTCAATTAATGTGTCATCAGTACAAAAGTTCAACTTAGGAGGCAAACAGACTGTAAGAGAAAATCTACAAAAGAATAGAACCTCAACACCAAGAGCCTTTACACAACCAGCAAGTAAACTCAACAGTTCATTCTACAATCGATTACTACAGTTAGGTTATGTTGATGAACGGCAGATAGAACAAGCACAGATAGAAAGTCGTAAATCGGGACGATCTATAATCGATGTCCTTGAATCAATTACTGGGCGTCAGTTGCCACCCGACTTAATCCGCCAGTACAAGAAACAGCAACTCTTTGAACTCAAAACACTTTATGGTGTTGAATCTCTTGATCCAGAACTGAGTGATATTTCGGGTCACCAAGTCAAGGAACTGATCGAAAGCCTAATTCCTATTGACATCTGTAGTCGTTATCGTTTAGTCCCGTTATCCAAAAATGATGGTCAACCCCCATCAGTTCTGGTGGCAATGGTTGATCCGGATAATCTGGATGCCCAAGATGATCTCAACCGGATTCTTCGTCCTCAAGGGATTGGGTTGCGGCGGATGGTAATTACCCAGGAAGATTATCAGCATCTGATTAATCAATATCGGGATCAAAAACTGGCACAAGAGAAGGAACAAGAAGCGGCTAAACATACAGGTATTAGTAAGGATTTGGAGAATCTAGACACCCTGTCCGATGAACCAGAAGAAACAGAATACGACATACCTGACAACTGGAATGAAGGGAGTGCTGGGATAATTAACTTTGTGAATCGTATTCTCATCAAAGCCTTACAAGAGGGAGTCTCCGACATTCACATCGAATCCCATGATACATTTTTACTGGTTCGCTTCCGTAAAGATGGCGTACTGCGGCCAGCCTTCGATCCCTTACCAAGAAAGATTAAAAATGCCGTGGCTAATCGTGTCAAAATCATGGCAAATTTAGACATCAACAAACGTCTATTGCAAAGTAGTCAGTTTCAGCGTCGGTTTCAGGCGCGTCTGGTCAATTGCTTCGTTGAGATTACCCCAACCCAGTATGGGGAAAATATTTATCTGAGGGTGCAAGACTCAGCCTTGGGTTTCCCAACGCTACAGGGTTGGATTAACAATGACTTACTGACTTACAATTTAATGCGACTTCCCGGCGCAGATGACCCCAATAAGCGAGGTAAATTACTGCTTCAAAACCAGCAGGAAGTCTATTTAGAACTCTTTAAGCAACAGCAGTTTTTGGTAACATTCAATGTCCTAGAAATCGTCAATCAGGCTATATCAAAATCCCACCAATGTTTGTCTACCCCATTACCGCATGGTGGGATATCAGTACGTGAAGCAGCAGGTTCCTTTGATTATGCTTACCCTGCCGATGGACGGGTGGATGTTCCTTCAGATGGACTATTTCATTCCGTGGCACTAACTAGCCAAAGTACCGATGTCAACCTGCGCTATGTTGTCGTTCCCCGTGAAGATACCAATGTTTTCCGAATCGCCCAACTGCGTAATCCCCTAGACGCCCCACTTTTAAGCGGTTCAGTTGATGTTTATATCGATGGTGAGTATATCTTATCCACAACATTACCAACCATACCCACCCAGGGACAAATTGAATTGGGTTTAGGCGTCGAACAAGGGATAAAAGTGGCTCGAAATACGACGTATCAGAAAAAACGTTCTAGTCAGTTATTAGTTGCGTTCAATGAACTCTATCACCACCTTACAATTGACATTGCTAACCATTTAGCCAACGAAGCACGGATTGAGATCCGAGAACGGATTCCCGTTCCCCAGGAAGGAGAAAAAGTTGATGTAGAACTTGGTAAAGTTTCCCCTCAATGGCATAAATATGAACAAGAGGAACGAGAAAAACCCATTCAAGGCGGATATCGCTGGCGGATAAAAGTACCCAGTCAACAACAAGCAAAATTATCAGCACAGTACACGATTAAAACCTACGCCGATAATGAAGTAATCGGTGGGAATCGACGAGAATAGTTAGTTCGTAGTGAGGGAACCTCAGCCCTCTAAAGTTAGGCATTATAGCACTAAAGTGCTTACTACAAACTACGCGACAATTTACAAAGGTCAATTATGTCATCAATTACAACGCACCAAGACATTCAATCCTTAACCCTAGACGCACCCGTCAGTGTCGTTACTCTACTCGAAGACCGCGCCTTAGTGCAACGCAAGGGCAAAGCCAATCTAACATCAGGATTATGGCGCATCACTGTAGAAAATGTCGCCCCAGTGCTTTCCGATAAATCCCTGCGGGCAGAATTTGCAGAAAACTATAACAATGCCAGAATTAATGATGTCCGCGTTCGTCGCCAGATGCTAGTCAAAGACGAAGAACGACCCGAAGACATTCAACCATTGTATAACGAGTTGCGATCGCACCAGGATCGCCTCGCCATCATTTCAGAAGACTCTCACCATCAGAAGTATTCCTTTAAACAAGTCAATATCATCTTAACCAAAGCCTTACAAGAATTACCCATTGATGCCGTTTGGGGACAAATTGATCCCAAAACCTGGCGGGAACAATTGCAAACCCTGTTTAAACAACTCCGTGAATTGCGGACAGAAATCTTAAGCAGCGGTGAACATCAAGCACAACTCAGACGGCAAATTGATGACATAACCACTCACCTCCAATCCCTATCGCGTCCCGATACAATTTACACCGCCAAGATTGAATCCGATGTAATGATTTCTGAAGCCGGAGACTATGAAATTACCTTCGATTACGTCGTTCCCAATGCCTTATGGCGTCCTTGGCATCAAGCCCGTTTGCTAGTCCCAACTAATCCTGCTTCATCACCAGCTACCCTATCATTTCGGATGGATGGGTGTGTCTGGCAAAATACAGGTGAAGACTGGACTAATGTTGATTTAATCTTTTCCACTGCCCGCGCATCTCTGGGGACTGAACCGCCTCTTCTAACAGATGACAAATTAAATGTCAAAGAAAAATCAAAACAAATTATTGTTGAAACTCGAAATCAGCAAATTCAAACCACTGGACTGGGTATAGGTGTCACCACTCCGCAGAGAGAAACGACCAATTCAGTCAACCTACCTGGTGTTGATGATGGCGGCGAAGTCCGGACACTTCGCCCTAACCAAAAAGCCACGATTCCCTCTGATGGTCGTCCTTATCGGGTGCCAATTTTATCCTTTGAGTCCAAGGCTGAGATTGAATATATCTTAATGCCAGAACTCTCCTGTCAAGTTGTCCTCAAAAGCCAACAAACTAATTCATCAACCTGTCCCATTCTCGCTGGACCAGTGGACTTAGTACGTTCATCAGAATTTGTCGGCAAAACTGCCATTGGATTCATCGCCCCCGGAGAAAAATTTGCCTTGGGATGGGGTTCTGATGAAGCCATGCGGGTGCAGCGTACCCAAACGAAAAAAACAGAAAAAGACCATCTAACTCAGTGGAAACGAGTGATTACACAAACCCAGTTGTTTCTCTCTAATATTGCGGCAGAACCGAGAGAGATTACAATAACAGAGCGGGTTCCGGTGTCAGAATTAGAGCAAGTCAAGGTGAAGGTTTTAACGAAAAAAACGACCAATGGAATTCAAGCCGATGATGATGGATTTTGTACCTGGAAATTGACCCTCGCGCCCTACTCTCAACATAAAGTCACGCTAGTTTATCAAGTGGCAACAGCGCCAGAGGTGAAAGGAGCTGTGTAAGGGTACGGTATTGCCCATTCTCAACCCCTCACCCCCAGCCTGACAGGTGTAGGTTTTTTATTTTATGGTTGGGACAAGACAAGGTGGACAAGGAAGGAAAGAAGACAAGGGGGGAAAACCGTACAGAATTCGGTTCGGTCAAACTAACTTCTAAAAGCCGAAACGCCCTATTTTTCGTTCTCACTCTTCCTTGTCTACTGGTCTACTGGTCTACCTGTCTTCCTTGTCTTGCCTAAACCCCCATCTTAAAAAACCTACCCTTGCTCACCCCCTCACCCCATCTCCCTGGGAACTCTGGCGACTAGCAGGGTATTGCTGATTTTTATCTCCCCACGCTAAATTTCATCAAAACTTTACTTAAAGCGCCAGGTTGAAGGTGTGAGGCTTTACATAACTTTAGTTAGGGTATTGAATGAAAGCCAAGTTGTGAGTATTTAGGGCTTGGCATCAACAAGGAACTAACGCAGGAAACAGGGTGTAGTTAAGATGTGTAGCCTTCCGCACAATTATTCAGTCTCTACAGATAAAGGAATGCGTAAGTTCTGGACAAGTTTTTGTAAAGATTGCTGAAATCAAGGTAATCGCACTGAATGTACCAGTAGGGATTGAGCCACTAACAGTGATTGTACTGCTCGAAACACCAATCTTCGAGCCAGAAGGCAAAATCTCAACCACCGATCGCAGGAGCCTAAAACCGATGAATAGGCATAAGCAGTGGAAAAAGGCATGTTTCAAAGTGACGACTTGGGTTTTATCCGAGATCGTTTTAAATGTGTTGGGATTGGATGATTTGGCTGACTATAGTGAATTTATTTTTGATCCAGAGGTGATCGTCTCTCAATATCATTCTGTAATTCTAGTGGCTCCCCCTCACCCGCCAGAAGTTGAGCAAGATTCGCTGTTTAGTCAAACGATCTGCGATCGCGTCGAGTTAGTTTAAGTCATTCGTCATTCGTCATTTGTAACAACCTGAACGTTTAGTCTAATACTTTGTCCAGGAACTTAAGGTTCAAACTCAAGACGCTTGATCTGCCAATTCTGCCCAAATACTGCAACAGCCGCTACATAATCTGATGCGGGGGTTAGGGGAAAAATTGACCAATGAGACGCCGCGTTAGAGTCTCCCGCGATACTCAGCAATTTAGCCGACTCTCCTGGCATCAGAGATACCTCAATTTCTGATAACTTAGCTAACCCATCACCTGTTGCTTTTAAATAGGCTTCTTTGCGTGTCCAACCGTTGAAAAACGCGAGTTGTTGCTGATCCCCAGCCAGAGTCCGAATTGCTGCATATTCTCTCGGCGTAAAGAAACGTTGTGCGAGTTTCTCTGCATCAGGCATCGGACGCCGATATTCAAGATCGATCCCCAGGTCAAGAGTTAATGATAGAGCATATAAGGCTAATCCATGAGAATGAGAAAGATTAAAACCCAATGTTTGATTAGAATTGCTCGTTGCGAGAGTGGGTTTGCCACGGGGACTATAGTCAAACTGGATTTGATTAGGCGGTTGATTTAAATAACGACCTAAGATTGTCCGTAAGATCCCCCGACCTGCAATAAAATGGTTGCGATCGCGCTCAAAGTAGAATCGCTTTGCCCGTTGCTGTTCATCTGGGGAAAGGAGTTGTGCGAATCTCTCGATCTGGGCGATCGGTTGATTGAGATCCGCCCGCCAGACATGGATCTCCTGGGTAGAGAGGACTAACGTGGAGGGTTGAGGATGCCAGAGACGTTTCCCAGTCATCATCACCTAGACTAAGCGAAAAATAAACGGATAGCGGTAGGGTTGGTTGGGATCATCCAGAACCTTGATTAGAGCAATAATTGGCATGATTAGACTGACGATGCCTAAAATCGCCAAGAATAAAAAGCCAATGAGGACAACGGTTAGCAAGATAGAAACAAAAGCATAGATATAGAGGTTAATGTGAAAATTTAGCGCTTCTTTGGCATTTGCCTTGACAATGGGATCATCCGTCACGAACAAAACGACAATGGGGATCGCCACAGAAATAAGCACTGAACTCAAAAAGATTGAGCCATGGCATAGCGCTGATAAAAGCTTGCGTTGATCGAGATCATGCTGATTAGTCATCAGGTACTCCTAGTATTAGTAAGCTGTCATGCATTTAAATTGAGTATTAGTAGCGAGCAAGATGCAAAGCCTGCGGCATGGCTTCGCTTAACGCACTCCAAGAATTTTGCCCTTGTTGGCATTAAGGTTTAAATGCCGAACAGCTTAGGTTGGTGGAAATAAACTTAACCCTATTAAGTCATGTTGACAAGCCTTAAATCCTTACATAAACGTAGCTTGCTTCTCCCGAAGCGAGTATGACGAATGACGAATGACGAATGACAATCCCCACCATTCACTTTAATTGTCCCCACCTACTTATTCACTCTGGTTCAGTGACAGGTGGTTGTTCATCGGCAGGCTTGGACACTTCCAGGGGAGCAATGACGGTTAATCCCTGGGGAATACATTCAATCGTGACTGGAGTTGTGCCAATAATTTCCCCATCGACAACCACTTTTTGGGGAGGATTGGTGTTGACTTTAATTTGTCCCGTCCGTAAACAAATTGTATCCTCTCGACGGGCGGCTCTTCGCATTAATGCAGCACCGAGTAAATCCACGATCGCATCCATGGCTTCGATTTTGGTGTTTTGAGTATTAATCGTGACTTCCAATAACCCATCATTGGCAATCACTTGTCCCATCCCCTGTGCCATCAGAGAGGTTGGTGGTGCAGCATTGGCGATGGTAATGGCGGCGGCTTGACATTGACTGGTAATCCCAGCGATCTCTAATTCTGTCTCAAAAACATTATGTTCGTTGAGTTGCTGCATCCCTGCCAAAATATAGGCTAAGACGCCTAGGCGTTTTTTCGCCTCTCGATCCGCTCGTTCTACAGTTTCGGCTTCAAAGCCAATCCCAGCTAGCAAAATCATCGGATGCTGATTGCACCGGGCGGCATCAACCACCCGGGTAATGCCTGATAAAATCAGTTCACAGGCGGCGCGAAGCGTGGTGGGAATACCTAACGCCCCCGCAAAGGCATTGGCTGTTCCTCTGGCGATGATCCCCAAGGGAATCTGGCTACCAATCAAAGCACCTGCGACAGCCGATACTGTGCCATCTCCACCGGAGGCGATAATTAGATCTGCACCCGATGCGATCGCCTCTTGCGCCAACTCTACCGAAGAGCGATCGGGCGTCGTTAAGTGGATATCTAAATGCAGTTGGGGTTTTAAAAGCTGCTGAATCAGCGTTAAATCCTTCTCAGCGTTGCCTTGACCCGAAACAGGGTTAAAAATCAGGTAAGCAAAGCGATTTTTGGCAAAATTGGCGATAATTGCTTCAGCCGTGGCAAGATTAGTAGCCAGAGGGACATTGTGAACATTACAGATGCGTAACAATGCCTGAATGTCCGGCTCATGGGGTTGAGCGTACAGGGGATCGATGAGGAAAATCACCGCAACCACCTGACCTGTAGCCACTTCCGCTGCGATTTGGGCATCTCCGCCCAAAGGACCTGACAATAGACACTCTACCTCTAACTTACTCCGGTCGTGAATGCGTTGTCCGGTGGTTCCGGTGGCGATTAACCGGTAACGGGAGAGGATGGGGGTGTATTGTTTAGCAAAGTTAGCAATATCATCTTTTTTGCGATCGTGGGCAATTAAGGCAATGGTTGGGGACATGATGGGAAGGCGGAATTCTTATATATTAGTGTAAATCTCACTGACTTAAGCTGGTTTTGTAGTAGGCACAAAGCGTGCCAGAAGCGCTCGCATCGCTGACTACAAACTCTAAAGCTGTAGGGTGGGCATTGCCCACCAGCATACCAATCATCTTAGTGTAGAGAGAATTGGCGCAGTTGGGAGCAGTTATTTATTTGAGCCGATGTTCAATTCGATACAGTTTGATAATTGTTGCCCCATCACTCCATCAGATAAGTCTATCGGGGGAATCAGCCGCACTACATTTGACTTTACGCTGTTAGGCATCATACAGTCTTATCCAGCAAACTACGATTCGATTTCGTGTGAAAGTCCAATCGAGGAACTCTTATGCTTAGAAAAGTTATTGACTCGGATCAAAATACGCTTTATGGGGTTTATTATACGGTGTATGGGTCACTCACTGGTGATGAGCAATTAGTGAAGTCTTACCTCTGGGCAGGTCCTTATGATGACATGAAAACTGCTATCAATAAAGCTCAAGAACTAAGGCATTTCTATCAAGAGGATGTATCATTTCTCGTAAAAAAGTATGTTGAGTGAAAAACTCAGACAGTAACCTCTCAGATGGTAATAATTTTTAAAGGTTAATTCCGGAAACTTGTCAACTCATAGGTCGTACAAGTTCTTAAACCAAGTCATAAACGGTTAAGGTTGGGGATGTTGGGGATTCAAAATACGCTCCATGATAGCGTTATGCAATTGTCGTCCAGGTGGATTTTGCCACGCTAGCCAGGTGTAGATATTCGCTTTATCACGATGAGCATCTATAAAAGGTGCGCCTCTACGTTTGGCTTCGGTTACGACGTCTTGGGCATATTGCCAAAACGGTTCACTCTGATTGGGGATCATGTAGGCTAAAAATGTCTCCAACATTCCTCGTTTTTGGTTATCGGGCATAATCCTGACGCTTTCAGTTCTGTGGAGATTACATCCGCATCAATAAATTCATCATTTCCATAGGATTCGATGTAGGGGACTTTTTTCCCTATCTCTTTTTTCCTCCAAGGAATTCCATTAGCTTCAATTAGCTCTGGTATGACTCGTTTATCCTGATCTCCCTCTACAATAAGCTTCTTCGGATAATAGTTGCTTACCATTTCTAACGTACCTCAATCCCTCGTTGAGCCGCGATGACAATCTCACGTTCAGTAAAAAGAACACCCGTTTCTTTCCCTGATTCTATTCGTTGAATTGTAATTCCATCTTCAGTGTCTTGTTCCTGACTCGCAAGGCTAGCCAAGCTAGTCCAACAATCACTATTATGAGTCGTCGCGAAAACTTGTACATTTAAGTCTTTTGCCGTTTTACAAATTAGTTTCCACATATCCTCCATCGCTGTGAAATGAAGTCCCGTATCAATTTCATCAACCAGCAATACTCCACCTCTAGCACATACCGTTGATAATGCTAGACCCAACATCCGCCATATTCCATCCCCCATACTTCCAATCGGGACACGCTGTTCACTGTCAGCAAGACGCACGACAAATCCACTGCGAGACTCTGAAGTTCTGCGGCTTTCATATGTAATAGAAGCAAGGCGCTCAATTTTGGGTTCAATCGTCTGAAGTGCCTTATAGACAAGCGGTTCATCTGGTGTCAAAACGACATTATCAAACAGAGCTATCATGTTTTTTGTTGTTAAATGTGATGAGGTAATATATTTATTTTTTGCTTCATTTCTTGATAGATTGCCAATAATACGAATATAATCTAATGGCAGTCCTCCATTAGGGGTTAAACTACGTTTCCACCCCTTTCGCTGATTGCCATCAGTCCACAAAAATTCCAAAAAAAGTTCTATTAAGTTATCTGAAATTTCTTCAACTACACGGGTAGATTCGTCAGGGGCAATCTCTGAATCTGCTCTGGAAGCAATCGGTTGTTTGCCTATAGATACGAAAAGTTTATTTTGATGGCTTCTAGTATTGATGTCTTACCACTGTTATTTTTACCAACAAGTAAGTTAACTCTGCCAAGCTGCTGAAGCTCAAAATGTTTGAAACAGCGGAAATTTCTTATAGTCAGATTTTTTAACATATCTCATTCCCTCCGGTGCTTTTGGATAAATAAGCTTGAATGGGTTGTAAGAGGATTTCCAAAATCTTATCGACTTCCTTAATATAGTATTCTAACCGATCAATCAATACAGTACGTTCCTCTAAGACCAAAAACCGCCAAGCTGTTCCCGTTGTTACAGCACCATAAATTTTATCAATTTTATTTCCAGCACTTTGATTAAATATCTGGGCGGCGACCATTTCGGCAATACATTGACCAAAGCCTGAGGTAATTTTTTCATTCTTCGCTTCGGTAATTGTAATTACTGGTTTCATCAACGGTTAAGCCAAAATCTTCCTTGACTTTAGCTAAGGTAAAACTGCTATATGCCATTAGTAAATCTCTAGGTTAATTGGAATGTTACTGACTTAAAACTGGTGGGTTGAGCGAAGTCGAAACCCACCCTAATGGAATACTCACCAGCAATGTACTCGACTTGGGAGAGTTGTTTATCGAGAACGCGATACAAGCGAGTGGCTTCATTTGTATAGCGATTAATCGCATACGGGATTTTTTCCGGTGCATATTGGCGGAAGTGGTGCGTTTGTCCCAGCATGGGTCCGACGCCTCCCATTTGGAACATTAACCACTGAATTACAGCATAGCGATCGCGTGGCTGTTTGGGAATGAACTGTCCGGTTTTGTCCGCTAGATACAGCAGAATTGCACCCGACTCGAATAGGGATAGGGGTTGACCCTCAAATCCTTGGCGATCAACGATCGCAGGCATTTTATTATTGGGACTGATGGCAAGAAAATCTGGCTTGAACTGATCCCCGGCGGTGATGTCTACCGGAATGAGATTGTAGGGGGTTTCTGTTTCCTCCAGCATAATGCTGATTTTCCAGCCGTTGGGTGTGGGTCCATAGTAGAGATCGATGGGATGTGTCATGGTTGAATTGTCCTGCATCCTTTGCCTTGACTATACACTCTGAAGGGGTGACAAGCTACTTGGGATCTAAGGTGTGGGGTGTAGAGTTTTCCCGGATTGAGTATCTCCTCTTCCGCTTGAAAGTCCGGACGTGATACCTAAATAGTACCTTGATTAGGCATGATTTCTTCCCGAAAATTTCACTTTTTCGAGTTAAGCTGATTCGATTTTTTTGGTTATTTATTGTTAGAACCTTAACGAAGTTAATTTTTATTAAAATTCAGTAGTGTTCATTAATACATTTGCTAGATTGAGCGTGTCAACCCGGTTTTACTGTTAAGAAATGAAACTTTATTTTAACAGTTGAAACGTCCAAGTGAACGGTCAAAGTCTGAGTAAGTTGGAGAGGGAGATGAATGAGCAAGTTAAAACAAAACTCCAACAAGAAATACAGGATCTGCGCGATCGCTTACAGCAGGCTGAGGCGGAATTGCAAGCGTTTAGCCCAGACACCGTGGAGGCTATGGAGTTTGAGCCTCCAGAAACAGATAATATCAGGCGAGACAATCCATTCCTACTGCAAGCGATTCTGGATAACACCACCGATCTAATGGTGGCGCTGGATTTGAACTGGCGCTATATTGCCTTTAATCAAGCGTATAAAACTGAATTTATCAAGATTTTTGGTGGAGAAATTGATAGGGGTACGAGTTTGATCGCAGCCCTTGCCCATTTACCCCAAGAACAAGCAAACGCGCAGGAAATTTGGGGGCAGGCGCTACGGGGTGAAGAGTTTACCGTCATTCAGGAATTTGGCGATAGTCGCCGCGATCGCAATAAGTATCAGCTTACATTTCACAGTATCCGGGATGACCGGGGACAGATCCAGGGCGCTTTACACATTGTTAAGAATCTTAGTCAAATTGAGGTGCAAACTCAGCAATCTATCCAGGCGTAAGCCGCCCTACAAGAAAGCGAAGAACGATTCCGCAATGCCTTTGACTATGCCGGAATTGGCATGGCACTGGTTGACTTAGACGGGCGCTTCATGAAAGTTAATCAAAGCCTGTGTGAGATGACTGGGTATTCGGAATCTGAATTACTCGCCACCACCTTTCACGCGATTACCCATCCCGACGATTTAGCCGCCGATGTCACCTTAGCAAAACGATTACTAGCGGGTGAAATTCGCTTCTATCAACTGGAAAAACGCTATATCCACAAACAGGGGCAGATCGTCTGGATTCTGTTAAGTGGTTCTTTGGTTCGCGATTCCCAGGATCAACCTCTCTACTTTATCGCCCAGATTCAAGATATTAGTGATCGCAAATCCACCGAAGATCAATTACGTCAACATCAGCAACACTTGCAATATCTACTCACTTCCAGCCCTGCGGTGATTTTTAGCACCCAGCCTGATCCAAATTATAAGCTGACCTATATTAGTGAAAATGTCGCGAATATTCTGGGTTACGTCGCACAGGAATTTTTGAACGGGGCTAATTTCTGGCTCAATCATATTACCAACCCAGTTTCAGATGAGCAAAGCGAAGAGTTAAAATTCAAAGCCCTGCCCTTGATTGAACCGAAGGGTCAAAACCCTGCCCTCGAAGGTCGTGAAAGGTCAACACTCAATACTCAAAACTCAACACTCAAAAATTATCCAAAGGCGCAAGATTTTGTGGTCATTCGCATTACTGATAATGGCTGTGGGATGAGTGAGGTGGAAAAAAAAAACTATTTGACCCGTTTTTCACGACAAAAGTTGTGGGAACAGCCCTAGGGTTGGGCTTATCGGTTAGCTATAAAATTGTGGTTGAGAAACATGGCGGTCAAATTCAGTTTCACTCCGTCGAGGGTGAGGGTACTACCTTTGAAATTGAGTTACCTGTTATTACGTAGGTAGAGACTGTTAAAGGTGATCGTTATTTGTCAGGGAACAGGGAACACCTCGACTTCGCTCGGTGTGTAACAGGGAACAGGTGTTAGGTGTTATATTATGTCCGGTCAAACACCCCGACTAAAAACGCCTGAAACCCTTGTTATTACCGCATTGCAATTATGGGTAATCGTCAGGACATGATATTAGGTATTAGTACGATTAAAAAAGGGTGGGTTTTGCAGCCAAGTTAGGGAAAACAATCAACAGTAATCCCTAAACACGCCCCTACAAACCCGGTTCCCTTGCAGGTGGTAAAGGGTCAATCCGGAACCAATTCCCCTACACCCCAGTCATCTCTTGACTGGGGAATTTTTTCCCCAGGTTGCAGAATTCTATCGATGCTAATGCATGTCTCTGGGAAGCTATCACTAATTCTACTAATCCTGACATTCTCCTTTGTTTTTCCTCCCACCTCAAACTCCCTCTTCTGTCCCTTAGTTGCGTGGAGTCGTCATCCAGAACGAGACTTTGGACAAGATGGTCGAGATGGTACAGATGGACGTGCGGGGAGACGGGGACGAGATGGGGAAAATCGGACAATTTTTGTAGATGGTTCTCCGATTAATCTGGAGTTGTCGGGAGGAGACGGCGGTGATGGGGATGATGGAAAACGGGGTGAAGATGGAGATTGTTCCCGACAGCCACGAAAGGTTGATTATGATCTGCAAGCCGCAGATGGGGGCGAAGGCGGTGATGGCGGTAATGGCGGTGATGGTGGGAATGGTGGATCATTGACGGTTTATTATACAAATCGAGAGGATTTGAAACAAATCTATGTACGTTCCGTTGGCGGACGTGGTGGACGTTCTGGACGCGGCGCTTATGGGGGTGATGGCTGTGACTGTGATGACCGCAGTTGGGAGATAGAAACCTGTACCAAAAAGTCAGACAATGGTGAGGAAGACTGTGAAACTGAGCGATTCGAGTGCGAAGAGGGTGACGATGGTCGCGATGGTCGAGATGGTCAAGACGGAAAAGACGGAAGCATGGGGACGCTGACATTAATTAATCGTACTGAAGCCTTACCCCCAGACAAACCCACCGCTACCGTTACTCTACCCCAACTGCAAAACGGCGCGATCGCACTCTCTCTGAATCAATGGCAAACTCGTAGTGGTGCAACCGCCTTACTCGCACCCAATTCAATCATTGCTAACCAGTATCGGGAGTTTATCGGACGCTTAGAACGGTCTTTTGAGTTAGTCTGGAATGCAGACCGGGCGATTACCGACTTTTATAATCAACCCATATCCCTCAGTCTTAAATCTGACCGACGCATTGATGTATCCTTACCGGAGGACGTTTGGTTTGATGGCAAAATGATGCCACAGGAAAATGTAATCCAGTTTGTCGTCACCAATGCGCTACTGAAACAGGAAGCCACCCAACTAACGCGGGCAGATTTTGCCGGAAATCGTTCAGCGTTAACCTTTAGTGTGGTGGACTTAGCCGGAAAGTCTGACTTGTTAGACACCCAATTCTGGTTAAAATACCGCACCGCCAATTCAGGCGATCGCTTCCGTCGCTTCTATAATTACAGAACTCGGTATGAAGGGATTATTCCAGCAGAACTTGTCACTCGCCATAACAACCGCTACACGCTAGAAATCGGCAAACTCCCCATAGAAGCTGAATACCTACGTCCTGGAGTCGCGATCGAAATTGAGTTAGTCGCGACTCGTTCCTTTGCGGGAAACTCAGCCCAACAGGAAATGAATTGGCGCGGGGAAATTCGATAAGTTTGTAGTCTGGCTCGCTACTAATACCCAATTTAATTGTATGACAGCTTATGGACTACGCCACTACTTATAACAGGCTAAAGCCCTTACTACAAACTCCAAACTTTCAACTTCACCAAATTTATGTCTTAGGATTGATGTATGATTGAGAAAAACCATAAATCCTGATAGGGATTCAGTATAATTCGCTTAAGGAGTTCATGACGCCAGATTTCTTACAGGTTACGTTTTTATACAATCAAGTCATAGACTATCTCATCGCCTTTGTCATCTTAGTTGTGGGAATTTTTCTGATCAAAATTCTCCGCCAAGTGATTGTAGGACGGCTCAAACGCTGGGCGGCGAAAACGACAACTCAGTTGGATGATTCCCTGATCCAGATGATTGAACGAGCCGTGATTCCTATCCTTTACGTTGGCACGTTTTATGTGGCAATTGCCAATCTCACCTTACATCCGATTCTGGATCAGGTGATTGACGTTTTGACGTTGATTGTTGCCACGATTCTAGGGATTCGCCTCTTGGTTTCCCTGGTGGAATACGGTTTCCGGCTATATTGGCTAACTCGCCGCCAAAGTGAAACGGTGCAACAGGCGCTTGATGCGTTAATTCCGGCGGCTCGAATTGCAATTTGGGCGCTGGGAATTGTCTTTTTGTTAGATAATCTGGGTTTTGATATCTCCGCTGTTGTGGCTGGATTAGGCATTGGGGGTGTGGCGATTGCTTTAGCGTCTCAAGGCTTTCTCCAGGATTTATTCAGCTACTTCTCGATCCTGTTTGACCGTCCCTTTGAATTGGGAGATTTTATCATTGTTGGCGATTTCCTCGGTTCAGTCGAACATATTGGCATTAAAACGACTCGTCTGCGGAGTTTAAGTGGAGAACAACTCATTTTTGCCAACACCGATTTAACCAGTTCGCGGATTCGCAACTATAAGCGGATGCCCAAACGACGGGTAGCATTTAAGTTTGGCGTGCTGTATGAAACGTCTCAAGAAAAACTCCAGCTCATTCCTGAAATTGTCCAAGGTATTGTTGAAAATCTAGATAATACCACTTTTGACCGAGCGCATTTTAGCGATTATGGGGATTTTAGCTTGAATTTTGAGGTTGTTTATTATGTTTTAAGCAGTGATTACAACCTCTATATGGATATCCAGCAGCAGCTTAATTTACATCTGAAACAGGAATTTGAAGCGCGTCAGATTGAGTTTGCTTACCCCACCCAAGTCACCTATTTGGGAAATCTCAACACCGGAGAAATTAGCGATTCTTTAAGTGCTTTGGTCGCTGATGGCAAACCCTAAACCGTTGGCTGGCGTAATATAGCAGAAGGCAGAGGAGGGGGTGAGGGGGAGATGTTTTTATTATGGGTGATTTGCCGGACATCATATAATACCAAGTTACAGTCATAATTGGACTGTGGACAAAAACCTATATTTGCGTAAACAATCGGCAAATATAGGTTTCGGCTTAATTTGTAGGTATATTTCAGTTTCTTACTCCCCATCTTCATCTGAGAACAGCGCCTCTAAATCTCTATAGCCACTAACAACCCGCAAAATCTCAATCCCATCCTCAATTGGTTGATAAAAAATTAAATAATCACCAACAGGAAAGCTTCGCAACGAAGGTAAAAGCTCATCCCGCCTCCGCCCCATGTTCGGAAAACTAGCCAACGTCCGACACTTTTGATTAATCTTCTTAAGTAAACGCTCCGCTGCACCCAAACTACTCTGATCAGCAACATAATCGATAATACTTTCAATATCTCGACTAGCTGGAACAGTAAATTGGCAAATATTACTCATTCACCCTCTTGAGAACGACGTAAAAGCAGCTTCTGTTCGAGTTGGCTAAAAACCGTCTCACCATCAACCACCTCTCCCCGTTTCGACGCTTCAACTCCAACCATAATTTCCCCCCTCAATTCCTCAAAGCGCCCCTTATAGATACGTTCCCGTTCAGCAAACGCCCTAAGTGCAGCCAGGATAACCTCCTGGGGTGATTTGTATTTCCCGCCCTCTACTTGGCGTTGAAGAAACTGCTCAAGTTCTGGAGTTAAAGACACATTCATTGACTTTACCCTATATCGTGTTAATGATCTTCCTATTCTAGTTCTAGAACTAAAATTCCAAACGCTGCGCTGCCCGTCGCTTCGCCTTCTCCCCCCGGCGGTCATACTTCGCGGTGGTGACCGGACTAGTGCAAGAATGCAGAAATAACTGAACAGCTAATATCTCCCCCAGCTTCCCCAGCTTCATCGTATCTACGAAGCTGCTCAAGTATTTTCATGCCCGCTGCACTAGCCATCTCGCAAAATCTGTGGTAAAGGTATCCCGTAAAATCGCCTCTCGAATACTTTGGGTAAAGCGGATCAACTCCGTCACATTATGCAGGGAGATTAACATAAAACCCAAAACTTCCCGCGATCGCACCAGATGACTCAAGTAGGCGCGGCTAAAGTTCTGACAGCAATAACAGGGACAAGTCGAATCCAACGCCGTAAAATCCTCCCGAAACCGAGCATTTTTCAAATTCCAGCGTTCCCCCTGAACCAACGCCGCCCCGTGACGCCCTAAGCGCGTGGGAATCACACAATCAAATAAATCCACACCTGATGCGATCGCCCGTGCCATTTCTCGATAAGTCCCCACCCCCATCAAATACCGTGGCTTATCAACGGGTAAATACGGTGCCGTCGCCGCCACGATGTCATGGATCAAGTCCACCGGTTCCCCCACACTCACCCCACCAATGGCATACCCCGGTAAATCCAAAGACACCAACGACTCAGCCGCCTGACGACGCAAATCCAGATACACACCGCCCTGAACAATACCAAATAAAGCTTGCTGATCCGCACGAGTGTGAGCATTGATACAGCGCTTCAGCCAGCGATCTGTTCGTTCCAATGACGCCTCAATCTCCGCCCGACTCGCTGGATACGGCGGACATTCATCAAATGCCATAATAATGTCCGCCCCTAGCGCATTTTGGATAGCAATAGACCGTTCTGGGGTGAGATTAATTAACCGTCCATCCCGAGGGGAGCGAAAAACCACACCCTCTTCGCTAATTTGTCGCAATTTACTTAAGCTAAAAACTTGAAAGCCGCCCGAATCCGTCAAAATTGGGCGCTGCCAACCCATGAATTGATGCAGTCCTCCCGCTTGCTGGACAATCGCTTCTCCGGGTTGTAAGTGCAGATGATAGGTATTGGCGAGAATAATTTGGGCTTGTGCTGCTTCTAACTGGGCAGGAGTTAGAGTTTTGACCGTTGCCAAAGTACCCACGGGCATAAACCGGGGCGTTTCAATCAGACCATGGGGACTGTGCAGTAATCCGGCGCGTGCCTTGGTTTGGCTGCACCATGCCTGACATTGAAAGGAAAATGAATTGTATGTTTGAGCCAATGGGGTTAAGAGTTCGTGATCATGCTTTGATTATTGTGGCTGATCATCTCTTTTATTGGCGGTTTAGAACGGACATTCCCCCTCATCATCAATTTGTACATCCCACCTGGCATTGAGTACCTGGGTGACCATGGCTTCTAGGGCTTCGGCGTTGAGGGTTTCCACCGATTGCTCATGTAAAGGGTTGGATAAGGGAATCAGCCTTAGCCGACGGTTATCCTGGACTAAATCAAAATAAGCCTGCTTTTCCGGCGTCTGATGCAGTTGCAAGTAATCAAAACTCTGGACATTGATGTAGATAGCTTGATTCGCAATCAGGGTAGAACGGCGGGAATCGGCAAAGACTTCCAGCACATATCCTTCTCCCTCACTTTGCTTGTTGCTATCGATGGTGTGAATATAGCGGACGCGACCCAAATCAGTGAGTAGGCGTCCCATGTCTTGCTTATTGATAATAATGCCCGTATCAATGATACAAGGGGCGGGAAGTCGGCGTGGAGGTTGATGATAACTCATGGGTAAAGCCTATGATGCATAAGGGGCTGATATTGCCTTGCAAAGAGTATTGGCATTCGTGTAAAACCCGACTGAAAAACCTAATGCTTCGATTTTAGCGACTGCTCAGCTAAAGGCAAGTCAGAAGCTGTGGCAATCAAGAATCAGAAATTCATCCACGGGCTCGTGCCAGTGGATTATCATCTGAAATACTTGAGTGTTACGGGTATTACAGTAGGGTTACTAAACCATACTATCCCAATATTCACCCGCTATTCATCGGACAATATACGTAAATTTCTGTGTAGTAAACTATGAACCCAAATCCTGAGCCACTCAATATCTCTGTGACACCTGTATCCCCGTGCTTCCGGGCTTACCTGCACCTGTGTCCCTCTAGATTAGATTATTCTCCATGAAGTGGTTTAGAGTTCAATCGATGTGGCAAGCGGTGCAAAAGTCCTGGCAGTCTTGGTTGGGTGCTATCACCTTTTATACTTGTATCCCCATTCCCATGAGTTGGGGGTTAGACTTTGAGCGCATTGCCCGTTGGGCACCTGTCGTAGGACTATTTATTGGCATTCTATTAGCTATGCTAGACGCTCTGTTGCAACACTGGGGTATGCCCCACTTGACCCGGAGTGGAATTATCGTGGTGAGTTGGGTAGCACTCACCGGAGGATTACATCTAGATGGCGTGATGGATACGGCAGATGGCTTAGGTGTACAAGATCCTCAGCGACGGCTGGAGGTGATGGCAGATAGCGTTACTGGGGCGTTTGGGGCGATGGCAGCGATCGCGCTACTTTTACTAAAAATGGCGGCGCTTACGGATATTGAGACTCATCGCTGGTTGGCATTAATGACTGTAGCCGGATGGGGGCGCTGGGGACAAGTCGTGGCAATTTCGATTTATCCGTACCTGAAACCCACAGGAAAAGGCGCATTTCATCAACAAGGGATTCGGGTGCCGATTGATAGTCTGTGGGGGGCATTTTTACTCCTGGGGGTATGTGGATTACCTTTAATCGGGAATAGAGGTAGTCTGAAGTTAGCGATAATTAGCGCCGGAGGAGGATGTGCGATCGCGCTTTTGACCGGGTTCTGGTTTTACCGCCAGTTGGGAGGACATACCGGGGATACTTATGGGGCGGTGGTGGAATGGACAGAAGCCTTATTATTGTGTTTACTGACAATAGTTGTCTAAGCTGGGCAACGTATTGGTGAAAGTAGGGGTACGGCAATGCCCATTGGTGTCAACTTAAGGTGAAGAGCGCTGAGATCGGGGGGTGTAGGGGCGGGTTTTACAGATAACATTTTGCACCAAACTGATAACTTGACTAAACCCGCCCTTCAAAAGAGTTAGGGAGTGTCAAACTGTTGATGTTCCGGGAAATGACTTATACTTAACCCAAAAACCACCCAACACCAACAGTACAATTACAATCGTTCCAATTCCCAGAGGACTAGGAACCCAATACACCACAGCTAGGCGGTTCAGTTGACCCGGAATCAGAGTCCACACAAGCTGATGTTCATCCTCATAAATCTGGGGCGTAATCGTATTATCCCCTAAATCAAGAATGTTTGCCCCCCAAGGCGTTTGCAAACTAAACTGCAAATCCAACAGTGAACCCGGACTAACGATTACACTCCCATTTGCCGAAAGCACAGCTAGCGATCGCAAATCCAGCTCATAGTTTAACTGATTCCGTTGCACCACGAAAAAGCTGTGTTGATCCAGACTTAATGTCGAGTCAAGACTCGGTAAATCAACGTTCCCCCTATCCTTAGCACTTTTAGGAGTGGGGTTGACTGGGTTGAAAAATTGGTTAAACTTAGTGGTTAATTCCTGCCCATTACTAAATGGAATTGTTACTACAAGTGTTTGCTGAGAACGGCGCGTCGTTTTTCCGTGGAGTTCCTTAGCACGTCGTTCAATACTTTTGAGCCATTCAGTTGCTTGAGCATTACTAAAACTTCTCAGTTGTTCTCCCAAGCGGATTTGCTGCACAATCGCGCCGTGGTTTTCATCCTTGACGTTCACTAAAACATCATACTTGACACAGCCAGACAGGAGTAATGACACCAGCAGAACAACCCCAATCATCCGTAGGCGACTGAGAACGGAACGAACGACCGAAAATTTATTTATCAATCCTGGCTTCACCAAATTTACTCCTTTCCCTATTATCGTATTTTTGCTGTATTCCTGGGAATAAGCTGTCATGCATTTAAACTGTGATAAGAGCATTACCCTTATTTTTCAGTTTGCGCCCCCAGTTAATAACTAGCTTGTCTTCATTTAAAAGTTGATGCAACAAAGATTCTAACTCTTCAATGGATTCAAAAAGCCGA
>NZ_JAVKEA010000099.1:0-22572 GCF_040221695.1 Coleofasciculus sp. E2-BRE-01
CTATTCATCCACAACGTTTTTTCCAAACAGGAAACTTTAATACATAGTGAGGCAAAATTGCTAGCTCCCCCCACACCCCACACCCCATACCCCACACCCAGTATCCTATCGTGGGTAATGTGGCTTAAGTTGACACCAATGTCTCTTCCCTAGACCCAACCTACCCCCTGAAGCTAGCTCAGTTGTAACCCAGTTCATGTTAAGATACTTTTCAATTCTGAAAATTCGCTTAGAAAGGAAGACTTAACTATGGAAGCAGCCATGCTGTTGGCGAAATTGCCTGAAGCCTACTCTATCTTTGACCCTATCGTAGACGTTCTCCCAGTCATCCCCGTCTTTTTCTTGCTGCTAGCATTTGTTTGGCAAGCGGCTGTGGGTTTCCGGTAAATCAATAAAATCAATTATGGCAAGGACACCCAGTTAGGGAAAATGGCACTGACTTTAGAGTTTGTAGTAAGCAATGCGAAAGCTTCTGGTATGCTTCGTGCCTACTACGAACCCAGCTTAAGTCAGCAGCATTCCAGTTAGGGGTGTCCTGATTCATAGTCTACAGCTTTATATATTTAGGGCTTGCTGCACAAAGTCCAAACCCTTAGCCATAAATGCTTTGAGCTTTATTGATAGAGGGTTTGATTCAAGGGAATCGGGTAGCATCCTTCATAAGTATGGCATCACCTTGCTCAGGAAAAATGTACCCTTGCTCCCCCAGCTCCCAGACGTGCCATGGCACGTCTCTACATTGGCTTCCCCAGCGTTCGACTGAGCGCTCACGCCGAAGTCTTCCCCCGCTCCCCCTCACCACAACACTTATTCAGCAGCCCCTATTTAGCTGCGTCCGCCAATCGTTTTCTGAAACGCCGATCGCTCACCAAGGCGTTTAATATAGTCTGAGATAGCTGGGTACTCGCTCAGGTCAAGCTGTAACATGATCGGGATATAACTCAAATACGATCCCACAGCCACATCAGCGACACTAAACTTATCTCCCAACAAGAACGGTTGATTCTGTAAACGTTGCTCAAGCGGGGGAAATAATTTCGGCATTTCCCGCTCTCGACTCGCCTCCACAAAAATTCCCGGACCAAGCGTCGCATTGGCAAACAAAATCCATTGAGCTATAGTTGCTTGCTCCTCCAATCCGTTCAGGTTGCCATATTTTTGAGCCAGGTAGAGCAAAATTGCTCCCGACTCCCACAGTTGGAAATCCTCATCCATAATAGCTGGGACTTTACCCATGGGATTAATCGCCAGATAATCCGGCTGGCGATGTTCTCCAGCTTGCATGTCCAACAGTACATAGTCGTAGGGAACACCCAGTTCTTCTAAATACCACTGGACAATTGACGCCCGACTGCGGGAGCCACCATAAAGTTTCAGCATCGTCGTTTGGGTTATAGAACTTTGTGAGTGTATTCGTGCTGTTTAACGTCGTCTTCCTTACGCACAACTCGTATCTGATTCAGCACCCGCTTGCGTTCGATAGAGTAGTTAAAATCATCGCGTGTTGTACCGGGGGGAATGTGGGCTTGTGCCTCCGGACGAGTTTTGTACGTGCGAGCTGCTGCGATCGCGCGGGCGATAAAATCGTCGCAAAAATGAGCCTCGGCGGGAAATTCCGGCGGTTTTTCTGGGGTGTCACCACTGATAACCTCGCCCAGTGTGGTGCCATGCGCCATGGAATAGGAGGTCGGAATCCCTTTGAGAACTGCCTCCAGAGCCGCCGAAGGAATCGGTTCCAGGATTTTCACCTCCTCCACTTCACCCTCTTGTTTCAAGAAGCAGGTGGCTAACCCTACCACTAAATAGTTATCCGCACTAACGTCAGGAGCATTCTGTAATGCTGTTGTGGTTGCCATATTTTCAGTGTCCTTAACTATTCCCAACCCAAACCAATCAGTTACTTGGGTTGCATTTTACCACCTTCTCGACTGGACATTCTTTATTTATGAGTTAAACTGGGCAATCACTTGCTGGGGAATGTAAAGAAACGTTGCAGATTTCTGGCACATTACCGTTAGCCCTGTAAGGTTGGGGGACGGAGCATCGCCAGATGGCAATGAAGGTTTGAGTGCTGATTGCGATTGTGCCAATTTTTGTAAGTTCACACAGCTAGCGGGGTGAACAACACCCAGGATAGAGGGAATGACTCAGCTTCATTCATTAAGATTTCAGGAAAGCAACTAAGTTGTGCTGTAGATTTCTCATAGAACATCAATACGTTGGGTTGGCTGGTGATTATTAAGAGGAGTAAAGACGCCTCAGGAAGTGACACACCGACACCAACTCGCGGGGTGCAGCCAGACTTAAGGTTGATTGTAGATAGACCGCAGGTGTTGTTGGAGAACGATTATGAACGCTCATGTATTTATCAAAGGCGATGAAGAGAATAGACAATGGATTCCTATGTCCCGCCGGAAACCCCAGCCTTTACCCACGATTACACTAACCCCTCGAACCCCTAACCACCTTTCGATTAAAAATTTACGCACCTCAGCTCAACGCAAAGCCAAACAGGGAGAGTACAGGAGTGCGATCGCGCTTTTGAGTCAGGCAATTAAACATCATCCTACCCACGCCATTGACTATAACAACCGAGGATTGATTTACTTTCAAATGGGTCAGCGTCAAAAAGCTTTAGACGATTACAACCGAGCCTTACAGCTCAATCCCGAATTGGACAGCGCTTACAATAATCGCGGCAATTACTATGCTGCCATGGGACAATTAGCCAAAGCACTCGCCGATTACGAAAAAGCATTGGATCTCAATCCGCGTAATGTTCGCACTTGGATTAACCAAGCCATCACCTTTCGGGAATTAGGGCTTTATGACCTCGCCATCGAAAACCTGGACTTGGCTTTAATCCTGGGATGCCTACAAAACCACATCTATGCCGAACGAGGTCGTACCTATCATCTGCGGGGAGACTGGAACTGCGCGATCGCTGATTATCAACGCGCACTCTCTCAACTGCCTGTATCAGGAACTTCGGGTCGTCTGCGCCAGAAAGTTGAAACCTGGATGGGTGAGTTACTTGATCCCTTAAGCGCATGAATTCAAACCTCATCAGGGGGTTGAAAGTGTTCCCTATTCCCTGTTCCCTGTTGCCTCTCCCCACCCCAAAACTCCCTGTAGCAGCCCCTATTTAGTTATCGGGCATGAGACGTCGATCTTCCCAGACGACTTGACGCTGATTTGGATCAACCCGGTAACTTTGATCTTGCATAACTCGTCTAGCTTGTGCCGGATCAAACGCTTCGCCGAAGTCATTGCGGAGTTTCTGAACCCGGCTTTGGGTGCGTTTTACTTCTGATCGTACTTCTTGCAACTTCGCCTTTTGGGACAGATGATAGGGCAACAGTTGTGCCAATCCCGCGATCGCGGCAGCACAAATAATCAGATTTACCACTAATTTAACCGTAATTTCACCGGCCACGACGGAGTAGGAATGCCGCCGTGGACGACGTTCTTGGCGAGGAACCCTGCGGCGGGTTGGTAAAGGTTGCCGAGTGGGTCGAGAGGTTGGGATTGCATTCATCTCAAAAAAACTCGCTGGAGACTCCCGTTATCGTCTTTAATTTAGCGGCAGAGGAAAGCTCGGCAAAAAGTATCGCTTCCCTTGTACAAAAGTTGGTAAGACCCCTACCGCCTTATTGACTAACGACGTTCGACGCGCCAGCATTCGCCTCTCGTCTGGATAGTTACAGACTCGTGCTTTTAAACTGTACGCCTAGGGGTGGATTGAACGTATGTCCGTTGCCAAAAGGTTGACAATCGCTAACATTTTCTTTCGGCTTCATCCTGGCAGTGTCGGCACTCACCAGTCCACCGACTGACACGACCGAGCTGGTCGCCTAACGTTCAGATCATAGACAAAGAGTTTTCCTCAGGCAATACTCTGCTGCGGATAGTCAGATACTTTACAGAATTTTGCTGCCATTATCCGGAATTAGGAGATGAGGGGTGCAACTCAAACCGTATCTACAAGACAAGGGTTGACATCACACCCCTCATCCTTGCCAGTTCCCAGCCAAATTGGGAATGAGAACTACTTATAGAGTTCCGTAGCTAAACGGAAGGCTAAGATACCGGGAATGAGCGCTACGACAAGAGCGACGAAAACTTGGGTATCTGAAAGGGACATGGTTTACAAGCTCCTAATTAAACATCAATATGACCTTTAGTCTACTGGCTATTGCTCCGTTTTCGGCAGAAATTTCGGGCAACACGTTAAGATTAGTTAACAGAAGGCTCATAGTTGCCGAGCAAGAGCAGCTTACGTCCTCGTCAATACTCAAAATCATTATTTATTTCATTAATGCTGGATCAAGTTTTTAAGTTACCGTTCAATCTAGGAATTGAAGCCCCCTTAGTCCTGCTGATTTTGGTTGCTCTCGAAGCCGTGCTGTCAGCCGATAACGCGATCGCGCTGGCAACAATTGCTCAAGGGTTAGAAGACAAGCAACTTCAGCGACAAGCGCTGAACTTTGGCTTGGTGGTGGCTTACATTCTGCGGATTAGTCTGATTCTGACGGCAACGTGGGTGGTCAAGTTTTGGCAATTTGAACTTCTCGGTGCTGCTTATTTGCTTTGGTTAGTCTTCGAGCATTTCACCTCCGAGGAAGATGAACAACATCACCATCATGGACCCCGATTTACATCGCTGTTACAAGTAATTCCTCTGATCGCCATTACTGATCTAGCATTTTCCTTAGATAGTGTCACCACCGCGATCGCGATTTCTGACCAAATCTGGCTGGTTCTGGCAGGTGGCACCATCGGTGTGATTACCCTACGATTTATGGCAGGATTATTCATCC
Organism: Coleofasciculus sp. E2-BRE-01; assembly: GCF_040221695.1. Classification (NCBI taxonomy): domain Bacteria; kingdom Bacillati; phylum Cyanobacteriota; class Cyanophyceae; order Coleofasciculales; family Coleofasciculaceae; genus Coleofasciculus; species Coleofasciculus sp. E2-BRE-01. Next base: position 4,821 of record NZ_JAVKEA010000099.1, read on the forward strand.
GTTGGCTGCAGGAGTATGTCAACCTGGAGGATGCGGGTTACATTACCGTTGGTATAGTCGGATTGCGACTTTTGGTTCGGGCGATTAATCCCGAATTCGTGCCGCCCGAATGGTTGATGATTACCATTATTGCCTTGATCTTCCTCTGGGGATTTTCTCAGCGCACGAATGAAGCCGACAACTCACTACCAGAGGTTAATGAACAGCCTGAATAAGTCGGTGGGAAAAATTGAGGATCGTCATTTGTCATTTGTCATTTGTCATTTGTGAACGGTTAGGTCGGGGCGGGTTTAGTTATATCAGGGTGAAAACGAAACGTTAATGGTAAAACCCGCCCCTACAAAAGATGTTTCATCAGAATGTCTCTGCTTCCCCTGCTTCCCCTGCTTCCCCTGCTTCCCCTGCTTCCCCTGCTTCCCTGTTCCCTCCCCTCACTACCTAACTATCGGGCATTACCCCAGCGATAATCGCGGCTAAAATTGCCACACCAAAGGCGACGCGATACCAGACAAAGATCCAAGTGTTCTGGGTTTGTAGGTAACGAATCAGCCACGCGATCGCAGCATAAGAAAATACGGCTGATGATATCACGCCCACGGTGAGAGGCATAAATCCCCCCTCCCCAACTCCGGATTCTAATAAATCTTTTAACTCGACTAACCCCGCTAGGGTAATCGCTGGGATACCCAGCAAAAAGGAAAAGCGGGCAGCTGTTCCTCGTTCTAACCTCATAAACAAGCCGGCTGTAATTGTTGAACCCGATCGCGATACGCCAGGAACGAGTGCCAAGGCTTGAGCAAATCCCATCAAGATGCCATCCTGCATCCCCAATTTATCGAAATTGCGCTCTCTAGTACCGATCTTTTCGGCAACGCCCAACAGCAGCCCCATAAAAATTGAAGCACAAGCGATCGCGACGGTACTCCGCAGGGGCGAATTATCAAAATCGGGAATAAATATCTTAATTAACAAGCCACAGAAGACAATCGGTAAAGTACCCAAGCCGATACCCACCGCCATGCGAAAATCGTTGGCTTGGTAATCCCTCCTCTGAATTGCTTGAATTGTGCCTGTGGAAATTTGCCATAAGTCTGACCAAAAATACCACAGCACGGCGGCAATACTTCCCAGTTGAATGATTGCCGTAAAAGCCACCCCTGGATCACCCCAGCCTAATACCACAGGCACGACTTTTAAATGCGCTGTACTGCTAATCGGGATAAACTCCGTTAACCCCTGCACCATTCCTAGTACCAACGCCTGAACTATGTTCATCTGGGAGGTGGATTGGGTTGTGGGTACTGCTACGTCTGTCGTAATGGTGGTGGCAAAACTCTTCAACGGTATGGTGAGTAAGGCACTCAGAAGGCTAATCCTTAAAAATTTGAACCACCGCCACTGCAATTTGATCATGTAAGTAGTCGGATAAGTAGTCGGACATAATTCAAGTTGAGCATGAGGACAAGGGAACAGGGAACAGTCAGGATCTGAGGCTGGTTAAAATTCCCAATCCCTAATTACTAATTATCAGTTACCCACTTTAATCGGAATTCTGGCATAGCTTGATCGCGATCGCAAACTTTCTGGAGGTGCTAGCAGTACTCTATAATAGGTCATATCCCCCTAGGGGGGATAATGCTCATGATATATTGAGATATGTAAACATAAGTAAAGAAAATTAAACAAATCGTGTTTCGCAATAGTATGTTTTCTGATACATCCTCCAACTACTCCGATCCATCAGAAGAGGTTTGGCTTTTGATGTCAATCCGTAGCCCCCTGAATGGTCTAGGTATAGGCTCAAAAGCTAGAGTGCAAGGCTGGTGGCTGTTTGCCGCTGCCTCATTTCTGGTTTCTGTCCCTGTGTTTGTGCAAGCGCCATTAGTCCGGCAACTTCCCTGGTTGAGTTTACTGTTGACCTTAGGATGGATATGGCTGGGATTCAAGCTACTGGCGCGTCCAAGGATGCGAGTATGGGGAGATTTGTTACTGGGTTTTAGTTGGTGCTGGCTAGCCGGTTCAATTTATTGGGGCTGGCTGCGGGCTGAACCTCTGTTACATTTACCCATCGAAGCGATTGGTCTACCGTTTGCCCTTTGGGGGTTATGGCGGGGTAGAGGCGCTGTAGGTAATTTGTTTTACCTGGGTTCTCTGTTCGGGACGGCTCTCACCGATGTATATTTTTATTTAACGGATTTGATTCCCTACTGGCGTCAGATCATGGACGTTGATCCGGCCTTGATCACCCCGATCTTGCAAGAGGCGATCGCACAAGTACAAACCCCTTGGGGAATTAGCTGGGCAGCGGTTTTAGGATGTACACTAGGATTAGTAGGATGTGGGGCATTAACCCGAGGGCGATTGCCGTGGTGGGCATTTAGTGGGGCAGTATTGAGTACAATTTTGGTAGATAGCCTATTTTGGCTAGCAGCTACACTGCAATAAAAACTCATGAATGTCTACAGTAAACAAATATTGACATCAAACCATAAGGGCAGTGAAGTTTCCGGAATCACTCGTTTGGCTTCAGAATGCATCTACTAGGATATAGACTTAATCCTCTGTTTATTTTTTAACCCGTCGTTGCTTCTGTGCCTGTGGTGACTCTACGATCCACTCCCTATTTACTTCTACCGACTGAGACTGGTAACCGCTACCTCCCCCTGGTGGGTAGTAATTGCTGGACAGTTGGTCGCGGAGATGATAACAATTTTGTCCTCTCAGATCGTTGGATTTCCCGAAATCACGCGATGTTACAGTGTACTGAAACTGGTGATTTCTATCTAATCGATTTAGGAAGTCGCAATGGTTCTTTCGTGAATGGACGCCGAGTGAGTATTCCGGTGACATTACGAAATGGCGATCAGCTAATGTTTGGTCAGACTGAACTGGAATTTCATTCACCATCCGATACCCGTAACCGCGATCGCGATTATAGCCAACCTCCAAGTAGTGAAACCCTAACCTCTACGTTACATGTGCGCCGTCTAATGTCGGTGATGGTGGTGGATATCCGTGACTTTACGGTTCTAACTCGCCAACTGGATGAAAAGATTCTTTCGGCTGTGATTGGTACTTGGTTTCGCCAATCAGGAAATATTATCCGCAAATCGGGAAGTTGGGTGGATAAATATATTGGCGATGCAGTGATGGCAATTTGGTTTCATGGGCATAAAGGGATGAGTAAAGACGAAGCTATGAATGTGTTGCAAGCGGTTAGCGATTTGCACAGGATGACGGCATCCCTTTCCAGTCAGTACCCCCTACCTTTCCCGCTACGCATTGGCACGGGAGTGAATACGGGTTATGCAATGGTGGGAAATACGGGCAGTGGAGATCGCCCTGACTATACAGCAATTGGCGATACAGTGAATGCGGCGTTTCGTCTGGAGTCGGCGACGAAACAAATTGGTCTGGATATTGCGTTGGGAGAAGATACCTATAGCTATCTGGAACAGCTAGGATACAAGAATCTGGGCTTTAAACAACATATTGTTAGCCTAAAAGGGTATGAGAAGCCAACCACCACTTATGCGGGAACCTATGCTGATCTGAATAAGTTCTTAGCGACTCGCTGTTCGGAAAACTTGACCTAAATATCGCTCTGAGTAGCTATAACTGACATTAAATACCTCGGCAAATTTAGCGATTACTACGGGGCGAACTTGGTCTACGGTAATATTAGGAATAAACTGGGCAAGACTCCCCACTGGTTTATCGGCAATTCCACAGGGGACGATGCGCCCAAACCCGCTTAAGTCGGGGCAAATATTCAGGGAAAAGCCGTGCATGGTAATCCAACGACTAACTTTAATGCCAATGGCGGCAACCTTGCGTCCCTCTAGCCAAACGCCAGTCATCCCGGTTTCGCGATCGCCTTTGAGTCCATAAACCGCCAACACCTCAATTAAGACGGCTTCTAACTGTCGCAGATACCAATGTAAATCTTGCTGATAATATCGTAAATTGAGAATGGGATAGCCGACGAGTTGACCGGGACAATGGTAAGTGACTTCACCTCCCCGTTCGATGCGGTGAACTTCCCAATCAGCTTCTGCGGGGTTGAACTTGAGGAAGTCTAAACTTGCCCCTTGACCTAAAGTATAGACTGGTGGATGTTCCATTAATAAGAGAACATCATCAAGGGTGGGATCGTTAATCCGTTGTGACAGGAGCGATCGCTGTTGTTCCCAGGCGACGGTATACGGTATAAGTCCTTGATTGTATAGTAAGCATTGACGTTGTGCCATTCACGTCCTATTTTCTGAAGATAACTTACCTATTATGAAAGACAAACTGATCTATTGGGTAAATCAGTTATTAGTCGCTGATTTCTTCCTGGTTTTATTCAGCTTCTTCTGGTTCGCGATCGCACTGTTGGGGCGATCGATTGGTGTTTCACTGGGATTAGACGTGTGGTATAGCTTGTGGAATCCTGTCTTTACTCCTGCGATCGGTCTTTTAATGGCAGGTGCGCTGTTAACTGGACTGATGAACCAGATTAACAAGCGCTTGAATTCAGATTGAATTCTGCCAAATATCTGGAAACGCCATCGCAAAATTGTCGCCAAATTGTAGTGGCGTGGCACACCTTTTGCAAGATGAATTAACCATTAGCCCGGAAACTGTAGGGGCGCAAAGCCTTCATTGGTGTCAACTTAAGCTTAACCCCTCACCCCCAGCCCCTCTCCCAACCCCCTCGTTCCCCCCTTTTATAGCAGTAGGCTCTCCCGTAGTTACAGTACAAATGTTCTAAAGCACTCCTGATAAAGCCTCCATTTCTAATGTGTAAATACACCAGCGCGTAGCGCTATAGATCCCCCTTCCGTCCCCCTTCAAAAGGGGGAGACCAGAGGATGCTTCGCTTTTTGTTATGCGAGGAGGACAGAGGATGCTTCGCTTTTGTTGCACGGGAGAGGGGAGCAAGAGAATCCGGTTCCCCTTCTCCCCACGGAGGGAGAAGGGGTTAGGGGATGAGGGGGAATTCCGAGTTCCCCAAAGAACATCCGGCACCCTTACCGGCACCAAGTTTCAATCCCTGATAGGGATTCAGGGGAATTCCGAGTAGGATGGAGTTATCGCGGATATAGTTTGCATTCGTTTCAATCCCTGATAGGGATTCAGGGGAATTCCGAGGGCGGTCATCTGGAAGCCTGAGACTATGTAGTTATCAAGGTACAGTTGCGCGACTGATAAAAATAATAGCATTTCAGGCATAAAGTTTGACAAGAGCCTATTTATACAATTACCTGAAAACCAGTTACAGTATACCTTTCAGAGATTGCGCGGCTGAGATTTTACGGCAATGGTGTTCAACCCCTGATACACCAAGCGATTCAGCCATTTTTCTAGAGCCGCCTCAAAAAACACCTACCCATCCGCGCTGCTGGCAAACTTGATATGCTCACCCATCTGCTAGTAGCGACAGACCTCTCCATCCTAGTACACCAGGTCATCGATTTATCTCTCCCTATATCTCCAAAAATCCGTAAAATGTCGCATTCTACCGAATGGGTGGGAACACTCTAGCTAAATCCAGTAGGATTTGTCCTGCACTTGATCACCGATAGGCTATGGCAAGACGTTCGCTCAAAGCATCTACAGAAGGCATCCAAAAAGCCAAACAAGCGTTCCTGCGTAAGGGATGGACACAGGAATACTTAGCCGGAGAAGTAGGTTTAGAAACTCGTCAGCCGATTTGGAAATTTTTTAAGGGGAAACCCGTTGATCATCACGTTTTTATCGAGATTTGCTTTCGCCTCGATCTGGATCTCGACGAAATAGCGGCGTTACCGTTAACAGCTAAACCCCATCCAACTCAGAACCTTCCAACGGTTGACAATGATATTAATGCTCTCGTCGATCAAGTGCGACAAAAGCATCATGATAAACTGCACCATCAATGTGGAACCCTACGTCTATTAGATATTACCCGACCGATTGATTTAGATGAACTCTATGTCGATGTTAATATCCTCGAAGAAATTAGCAGTCAACGATGGCTCGATCTCAACGATTTACAAGGCGGCAAATCAGAAGACTTTGATCGCTTGGGCTTAGGCAATGTTCGACTGGAAGGGTTTCCCGGACTTAAAGCCGTGGAACGATATGGCAACTTAATGGTATTAGGAAAACCTGGTGCCGGGAAAACCACATTTTTACAATATCTAGCGATTCAATGTAATACGGGGAAATTTAAACCGGAACAGGTTCCCATTTTTATCCGCCTGAAAAACTTTGCCGAGGATGCTTGCTGTGAAAATAATGGGAATCTTTTTAACTATATTACCCAAGACTTTGAGCGCTGCGATGTAACTGCCCAAGAACTAGAAACGGTTTTAAATCAAGGCAGAGCATTGCTACTATTGGATGGCTTGGATGAAGTGCCAGATACCTGGAGTGATGCCGTCATTCGCCAGATTCGCCAGCTAGCCGACCACTATTATAAAAATCAGATTATTATTACCTGTCGGATTGCCGCTAAAGAATACAGGTTTCCCGGCTTTACTGAGGTAGAACTGGCTGACTTCAAACGTCCTCAAATTGAACAGTTTGTCAAAAATTGGTTTATCGCCGTTGCTCGGAATAAACCTGCATTAGGATTAAAAAAAGCGGCGCTATTTCTGGAACAGTTAGAGAGTTCTGAAAATCAACCGATTCGAGAACTGGCAACGACGCCCGTCCTGTTAAATCTGAGTTGTTTAGTCTTTCAAACCAAGACAGAATTCCCCAAAAAACGTTGTGATCTCTACAAACAAGGACTTGATCTGCTACTGATTCGGTGGGACGAAGCCAGAGGGATTAAACGGGATGATATTTATCGTAATTTATCCTTGTCTCATAAGCTACAATTGTTGAGTCAGATAGCTGCCATAACCTTTGAGCAAGGGGATTATTTCTTTACCGAAAGCACCCTCGTCCACCTAATTGGTGACTATTTACAGCAACAGTTAGGCGATCGCCTGGATCTGGCTACCCTAGAATTAGATAGTGCGGCGGTTTTGAAATCCATTGAGGCGCAGCATGGTTTATTAGTTGAACGGGCGAGGGGAATTTACTCGTTTTCTCATTTAACCTTTCAAGAGTATTTTACAGCAAGGGCAATTGTCGCTGATGCCGAAACCTCTATTTCCCAGTTATTGTCCCATTTCACCGAAAAACGCTGGCGGGAAGTGATTTTACTCACCGCCCAGATGTTACCCAATGCTGATGGAATGATACAGCGTCTAAAGCAACAGATTGATGCTTTAGTTGTGGCAGAGGTAGAGAAGCCGGACAAAAACGAGCGATCGCCCGCCAAATTGCCCCCTGCTGAAACCCCCGCCCAGACTTTACCAGGGCTACTTGACTGGGTGCGACAAAAATCCTTGACTGTCACCACCTCCTACAAATCGGCGGCTGTTCGGGCTTTTTACTTAACCCTTGCTTTACCCCCCAATCATCGACTCGCGGGTGACTCGACATTAGCCTTAGCCATTGATCCTAGACTCGCGGGTGAATTAGCTGGGGATCTCGCCTTAGATTTAGCCTTAATTCAAGGATTAGCTGTTGCGATCGCGCTGACTCCTGATTTGGTTGATGATCGACTTAATGCCTTACACCTTGCCCTTGAACTCGACTATCTAACCCCAGGGAAACCAATTAGTACCTCACTCCGGCAATTGAAACAACAATTGCCTAACTGCCAAGACGATAAAGATAAGATTCAGCAGTGGTGGCGTCAGCATAGTCAAGAGTGGGTAGCGCAGTTGCGATCGGTAATAATTGACCATCGAAATATAGGTTATGAATGGCACTTGAGCGCCCCATGGCAACAACGGCTTGATCAGTATGATTATGCTAATAGATTAATCGTAGACTGTCTTAATAGTAATTGTCAGCTCACAGCTACTGTACGACAAGAGATTGAGGCAACGTTATTATAGAAACTCAGAACCAAGTCTCATTTCATGTAAAAATTTGATACATTTTTTTACTTTTCTGGAAAGAATTCCTGTCATCAGATTTCATGGCTAGAACTATAAATAAGACCCCTTTGCCAATACGAGTTTGATAAGCGTTAAACACCAAACTTGGTCGGCTGATTTAAGGTATAGCGCTGCTAGGCTTTCTTGCAATAGGCAATAGTGAAGAAAAACGCTTATCTGACAAGGAATTGACCCTTCAAATTCGCTCAGGGTCAAGCGATTTTGATTTTTCTTTTATGTCCTAACCTTAATGCGTAGTGCTATAACGAAACTCAATGCCGAATAATTTTTTGGGAGCAAAATTGGCTCCTTTCTATTTTTCTGGGAGTAAAATTTACTTCCTGGCTCGACCCTTTAGTAAGCTTACCCCTTGAAAACGTGACTTACTTAATCTGTACGTGTGATCTATTGCACGAGCAAATCTATCCATTGAGTTGGGGCGCGAATACAATTGGGCGGGAAGAGGATAATAGTATTGTCGTTAACCATACCTATCTTTCCCGCTACCACGCTCAAATTTTAATCTCTCCTAACGGTGTTATCCTTAAGGATCTCAATAGTCTCAATGGGACATTCGTCAATGACATTAGAATCCATCAATGTCAAATTAAGGATGGGGATTCCATTCGCTTAGGACGGATATCCTTCAAGTTTGTTCAGCACATCTCCCAAGCGGAGGACAATGAATCTGCCGATCTAGATAGTGACATTTCAATTCTTAAGCAAGTTTCCCCGGAAGATGCTCGAATTCCAATGCTCGACTTATTGCAATCTGATAAGTCAGAGAACTCGATTCTGAAGCTGCGGCAGCGAGATGCTCATCAACGAACGGTTGATAAATTACAAATTTTACTGGAAGTTAGCAAACAACTGTCTTTGCCCGAAGACCCCGATCAATTATTACACAAAATCATTCATCTACTGTTTAAAATAATGCATATTGACCGAGCGGCAATTTTGATGGTCAATGAAACCGATGGCGGGCTAGAACCTAAAGCCGTACATGGACGCCCAGAAATTCCCACAGATGTTAATTTTTACAGTCGTAAAATAGCTAATTTTGTCCGTCATCATGGGAATGCAATTCTCACCGAAGATGCGCGAGCCGATAATTTATTTAACGATTCAATCTCTATTGCTGAACAGGAGATTCATGCAGCAATATGTGTTCCCCTCAAACCCGCAGATGAGGTGATTGGAGTATTATATGTGGATAATTTATCCATGACCAATATCTACTCCGATGAGGATTTAGAGTTTTTAACCTGTCTGGCGAACCAAGCCGCGATCGCGATCGAGAATTCCCGCCTCTATAAGAAGATGCAAGAACAGGAAGTGATGCGGGCAAAGTTGGAACAATTCTTTCCTCGATCGGTAAGTCGCAAGTTACGAGAAGAGGGAACGTTAGCCACAGTAGAGACGGAAGTGACCGCATTATTTGCGGATATTAGCAACTATACCCAAATGTCGGCGGAAATGGAACCCAGTCAAGTGGTGGAAATTCTGAATGAGTATTTCCAAGCTGTTGTGGAAGAGATTGTTTTTCCCTATGAAGGAACTCTAGAAAAATATATCGGCGATGGATTTCTAGCGGTTTGGGGCGCACCCTATCGCCAACCAAATGATGTGGATTTAGCGGTAAAAGCAGCGATTGAAATGCAATGGGTGGTTTGTCGCTTAAATCAGAAATGGATTCGGGAAAAAGGACGCTCAATTCAAATTCACATTGGTTTAAATACTGGCATGGTTGCGGCGGGAAATATCGGATCTAAAACGCTGATCCAATATGCGACAATTGGGGATACAACCAATGTGAGTAGTCGAATTTGTGATGTCGCGCATCCGGGGGAGATTTTAATCGCTCAAAGTACGTTTGAGCAGCTAGGTGATCCAACGACTCCTTTAGAAAAAATGCCACCGATTGCGGTGAAGGGTAAGGCTTCGCCCCTGCAGCTGTATCGGGTTTTGTGGAAACAATGTAACACGACGGAATTATTAGTCTAGTCAGACTCACCTGACAACAAAGAACGGGAGGATGGATCAGTAGGTGGATACAATAAAAGTCGGGCGGTGGAGAACTCGCTGCCCGAAAAGAAGCAAGCTACGTCCTTTGTCAGGGATGAATAAATGATATAGTCTAATCAGCAAAAATACTTAGTTAAACGAGAACCTATGACTTTTTTGCAACTTGCCGTCATTACCGGTCTTGCCTTTGTGTTGATCAAATTTACCGCCTCTCTGTTTGGCTATGGCAATAATCGCGTCTTAAATAGCTTGGTTACAGCCATCCTCGCCATCTTTGTCACCTTTGAACTGGTAAAGCTGGTGCAGGCAATCTTCGTCAAATTAGGATAGGACGCTGAAGATCCCCCATCAGTCAGTAGGTGGGGACAATTAGAAAGTTAACGGTGGAGAACTCGCTGCCCTTGAGAAGCAAGCTACGTCATTTGTAAGGTTGTTTATATAACTTAATAGGGTTGAGCCATTCCAGGATGGGGCGGTTAAAACCGCATCTACACAAACAAAACCTGCCTTCGCAGGTTTCTAAATCTTAAACAGGATTCATAGCGATGAATTTGAACAAACACAAGCCTACGATCCTGTAGGGGCGACCCGCCCCGCCTGCATCAATGAACACCACCCATCCACTCAATTGTATCGGGTCGCCCTTTACTCAAACTTAAGGCTGGTGGGCAATGCCCAGCCTACGGTATATTAAGGGTTTCAGTGTTAGTTTTGATGGTATGTGGCGCAACGTGAGTGTGATACCAAGTTGCAGTCTAATGTAGAACTTTCTTTTTCCCCCATCACCCCCTCATATCATGTCCGGTCAAACACCCCTAATAAAAACGCCTGAAACCCCTGTTATTGCAGCATTGCAATTATGGGCAATCGTTAAGACATGATATCACCCCTTCAACCCATCACCGCAATTATGGGTATTCAACCGGACATGATATTAGGTGTTACCGCCCATCCTAAACGAGTGGGCTGCTGGTAAATCCGTTTCAACGTGTTGATATCCCGCACAGAGATTTCTGGCGGATAGCGAACTTGGGAATAGTACATCGTATCCGTTTCCACCGGAGAATGACCCCAAATCCCCAACGCATGTCCGAGTTCATGACGAGCCGTGGCTAGGGTATAATCTACCGTTTGGTGGGGACTCAGATAAATGGTAAACTTGTGCGCTAAAATACGTTGTGATTCCTCAACGCCGGGACGCAGATAAAATTCGTAGCGAGTTTCTGCGGCGCGGGCGCGAATGTTCTCAAATCGTTGGGTTTCGCGGTTAAACGAGGCTTGCAAAGGAGGGCGCGATCGCACAATAATAATATCTGCTGATTCTGTCTCAGAAACCACCTGTAAGGGCAAATAGACAGTCCATTCCTCTACGGCTTGTAAAACAGCATCGTACCAATCGTGGAATCGTTTAGCACTAGCCGAGGATTCCGCTGATTCTTTGGGGTGTTCAATATAAACCTGAACCGGAAACTCAGACCAAACCAGATACTCCACCGGGGTTAACTTAATCTCCGTGAAATAATCACCAGCATTAGTCTGATCATCCCACTGCGCCAATGGTTGGGGGAGTGGGTGAGGTTGAGGCGTCGGGAGAGAGAACGGAATCCCAGGGACATGCCACGGTATCGATAGTAACAGAATCAACCCACTGGTCAAGATCGCTATCCACAAGAGACGTTTCCTGGTGCTATAGAGGAAACGCCTCAACCTGCGAGTTGCACTTTTTTTCATCCCAAATTGGTGACTTGGGTCATTCCTTCCTAGATAATCCTTGGGTGTAACCCAGTTAACATTGCTGTTTTTGTCTGGGGTCAGTTGTAACAGACAACGAACAGCAAACAATGGACAACCCATTATTGATTCAACCACCCTGCACTGAGAACAATGGTCAAACCGATAAAGATAATGGCAAGCACCCAAGTCACCCGGTTGAGGGCGGTTTCGGCACTTTTGGCACTGGTGAACAGTTGGGCTTGACCGCCAATTCCACCAATACCATCCCCTTTGGGACTATGAAGCAACACTAAAACAATCAAACCGAGAGCAGATGCTGCCCAAATAATTTGCAGAATTTGACTGGTCATACTTGATTATGGCTTATTTGTCAATGGCAATGTGGTCTTCTTTTTTCGTCCAAGACCAAAGACTATAAGGCAACTCGTACTGGCGTCCGATTCTTCCGTACATCAAACTCCACGGGTTTAATCATAGAACGTCCCGTCATGTCTTCCGGTTGTGGCAGGTTTAAGATGTCCAGAATCGTCGGTGCAATATCTGCCAGCCGTCCATCGCTCCGCAGAGCAACGTCCGTGCCATGTCCAGGGATTTTTAATTTTTCCCCTTCTATCAGAATAAAGGGTACAGGGTTGGTTGTGTGTGCTGTCCAAGCATTACCTTGTTCATCTCGCATGTATTCCGCATTCCCGTGATCGGCGATAATGATTGCGGTTCCACCCACTTTGTTGATGCTCTCAATCAACTGTCCCAAGCAGTGATCCACGGTTTCAATAGCTTTCACACAGGCGTCTGTATTTCCCGTATGTCCCACCATATCCGGGTTGGCGTAGTTGATCACCACCAAGGAGTAAATCATTTTGCTAATCGCCTTTACCGCTACATCCGTCACATCGACGGCGGACATCGCCGGGGCGCGATCGTAGGTTGCCACCATGGGACTGGGAATCAGTTCCCGATCCTCTCCTTCAAAGGGTAATTCTAAACCGCCATTAAAAAAGTAGGTAACGTGGGCGTACTTCTCGGTTTCAGCCGTGCGGAATTGGCGCAACCCATTCCGGGAAACGACTTCGCCGAGAATATTATTCAAGTTCTGCGGCTCAAACGCAACCAAAACCGGGAAGCTGGGATCATACTGAGTAAACGTGACAAACGCTAGGGGTTTAATCAGTTCCCGTTCAAATCCGTCAAATTCCGGATCAGTCAAAGCTTGAGTTAATTGTCGGGCGCGATCGGGACGGAAGTTAAAAAAGATTATCCCATCCCCCGGTTCCAATGCACCTGAGGTAATCCGAGTCGGGAGAATAAACTCGTCAGTAATGTCCGCCTGATAAGACGCTTGCATCACCTCAACCGCACTCCGACCATCCCCATTCCCATCCTGGGTGATCATATCGTAAGCTTTTTGGGTGCGATCCCAGCGATGATCGCGATCCATGGCATAGTAGCGACCACTAATGGTGGCAATGCGTCCAATGCCGATTTTGTCAATATGCTCTTGAATGGTCTGAAGATAGCTGATCCCAGAATTAGGATTGGTATCCCGACCATCCATAATTGCGTGAACACAAACATCAGAGAAGCCTTGGGATTTAGCAAAATCAAGTAATCCCAGCAGATGGTTGATATGGGAATGTACACCACCGTCGGAACATAAGCCGATTAGGTGTAACTTACCCCCTTGATGTTTCAGTTCTTGGCTCAATTTTTGCAGGGCTGCATTCTCCCTGATCGAACCATCTTCCACAGCATCTGAGATGCGAACTAGTTCTTGGGGGACGACACGCCCAGCACCGATATTCAGGTGACCCACTTCCGAGTTACCCATTTGACCCTCTGGTAGACCAACGTCTTTACCAGATGTGCGAATGGTTGTACTGGGATAAGCCGTCAACAGGCTATCCATCACAGGGGTTTTTGCAAGGGCAATGGCATTTCCATCCCTTGCCTTGCGGTAGCCCCAGCCGTCCAAGATGACTAGCACCACAGGAGATACAGGTGCTTGCATCATAGTATCGCTCTTTATTCCTATACTAATTTCACCGCCATGATATCATTAGTTTCTTGATTTGATGGCTAATTTTTGCCTTTCTTTTGACTTTTTAGCCATTTTGCTGGAAAATTTAGCAGCTTCTTCGGTCTATTTTCTTTCTCTGGAATCATTGTTCTCGATACGCTCTTTGCAGAGGATACTTGTTGATACTATTCTCAATTAGCTGACTCTTGTATCATGAGTCAGGTGACTTCAGAAGAATGTTACTGACTCCCATAGCCAGAATTTTCGTTTCCGTGTCAAAGCGAAAGTAAGCATCGAGCTTACGGGGGAATCCTTTGACTGACTTTTCACGGGAAGTCTAAAAACCTGAGTCGGGGCGGGTTTAGTTACTTATGGTTGCAACCGAAAAGATAGTGGTGAAACCCGCCCCTACAGAGACACCCCATACCGTGAAAAGCTATAATTTTGTGAACCCGTTGAAACGGGTTTAAGCTTTTAGCCCCAACTTTAGTTGAGGGCTGACTAAATTTTTTATCGACGTTTGGCGGCGGCTTTTTTCTTAGCCGCTTTTTCAGCTTTCTTGGCGGCTTTTTCGGCAGCGATCGCGGCTAATCGTGCCTGTTCTTTCTCCTCGGCGATTTTATCCAGATAGTAGTGATAATCCCCCAAATAAGTGCGGAACTCGCCATCACGAATTTCCACAATTTTGGTCGCCACTTGGGAAATAAAATAACGGTCGTGGGAGACAATAATCACGGTACCGTCATAATGCTGGAGGGCTTCCTCTAACATTTCTTTGGCGGGAATATCCAGGTGATTGGTTGGCTCATCCAATAAGAGTAAATTCGCGGGACGCAGCAACATTTTTGCCAAAGCCAGACGCGCTTTTTCACCCCCACTCAGGGATTTAACTTTTTTGAATGCCGTTTCACCACTGAAAAGAAACCGTCCTAATAAGGTGCGAACTTCTTCATTTTTCCAATCGGGAACTTCATCATGAATGGTTTCCATGACAGTTTTAGTTGACTCCAGCGCTTCGGCTTGATTTTGCTCAAAGTAGCCGGGGATCACATTATGCTTACCCAGTTCCACAATCCCTTCCGTGGCGTTTTCCATCCCCATCATCAGGTGTAATAGCGTGGATTTCCCTGATCCATTCGGTCCCAAGAAAGCAATGCGATCGCCCCGTTCCACTAGCAAGTCTGCACCGAGGAAAAGAATCTTGTCGTCGTAGGTATGCACCAATTCCTTAATATTGACAACCTCGCGACCACTCCGAGGAGCTGGGGGAAAACGAAAATGTAAGCTTTTTAAGCTACCCGTTGGTGCTTCAATGCGCTCAACTTTTTCTAATTGTTTCTCGCGGCTTTTTGCTTGGGTGCTGCGGGTTGCACTGGCGCGGAACCGTTCAACAAAGGCTTGCTGCTTTTCCAGTTCTTTTTGTTGACGCTCATAGGAGCTGAGTTGGGATTCTTGCATCTCAGCTTTTTGCTGCAAGTACGCCGAATAATTGCCCAGGTAGGTGGTAGAGACGCCGCGTTCAGTTTCCACAATCTGGGTACAGAGGCGATCCAGAAATTCCCGGTCATGGGAGACAATCACCATCGGGGTTTTTAATCCTTTCAGGTAATTTTCTAACCATTCGATGGTTTCTAAATCGATGTGGTTTGTCGGTTCATCTAACAGTAATAAGTCAGGGCTTTGCAGCAGTATTTTGCCCAAACTCATCCGCATTTGCCAACCGCCGCTGAACGCACTGACTAAGCGATCGCCATCTTCGGGAGCAAATCCCATTTCCGGTAATATCTTCTCTATTTGCGCTTCTAGGCTATACCCATCGAGGGCTTCAAACTGACGCTGCAATTTATCCAACTTGTGGATTAGGCGATCGAGTTCATCGGGATCAGCGGTTTCCATGTCCCGTTGCACCTGCGCCAGATTATGCTGTACTTGGTTGGCTTCCGTGAATACCGTCCAAAACTCTTCGCGCACCGTGCGACTGGGATCAACCTCAAATTCTTGGGTGAGGTAAGCAATGTGGAGACTCGTCGGGCGGATCACTTCCCCAGCCGTGGGTTCTATCTCCCCAGCAATAATCTTAAGTTGAGTGGATTTACCCGCACCATTAACGCCAACTAAGCCAATGCGATCGCCCGGTTTGACTTCCCAGTTGACATCCTTGAGAACTTCGCCAGTGGGATAAATTTTACTAATGTGTTCTAGTCTGAGCATGGGTGTATTGTCTCAAGCAGATTACAGCAGGGAGATTGAGCTACCCGACGTTTTGGGTGCGCCGCTGACTCTCCATCCGTGTTTATCGTAACAAAAATTAATGGATCGATTTAGCGGTTTTGTTCGTATGTTGCGCTTTAGCGTCGGTTCGTAGTTGCTGCGCGATCGCATTTCAACTATCTTGCATCCGTTGAGCCTCTCGCCTCATAGCATCACAGCCTCAATACAGCATGATAGTCTCACGGATAGCGTCCTTGGGCAATCAATACTTGACGATAAGACAAACGAGTTGAAGCATTGAGTTTTAGTAAAAACACCGTCGCTCGACCTGTTGCTGTCGTACCAATAATGTTGGTTTCGTCTAAGGTAAAGTGATCTGTCCAGATTTGACGGCGTGGGTTAAACAAAGGGACGATTTCATGACTAAGTGGATCAAAGGTTGTTAAGTCAGAGCCTTTGTGACGGTTGCAAGATAAACAAGCTAGTGCCAGATTTTCGGCTACGGTTTTACCGCCGTGTTTTCGAGCAATAACGTGGTCAACTTCGTGGCTGTAGATTGAATAATCTTTGTGAATGAGACAGTATTCACATTTACCCTGCGCCTGTTCAATCACTAGCTGGCGTAGGGAAGGGGAAATCGAGGAAGGAGTCATTTATCCGATTAAGTCATAAGCTTTGGCTTTAAGCAGAATCATCAGATGCTCTAACTGCTCATATAAATCAAGTTCTGTTGCTTCAGCTTCTGTAAGTGTTCCTTCTCTGTTTTTGTCTAGCAGCGTGCGGAGACGTTCTTGGGCTTCTGCTGACACTTTAAAGGTAGTTATTTCTTGAGGAGTTGGGCGGGTGATCAGAAAGTCTAGAACTTCAGTGTATGCAATCGGAGCATTTGTTGGGTTAGTAACAGATGAGATTTGGTTAGGTAAAGGAATTCTGGGGGGAACGGTTTCTACGAGACGCTGTAGTAATTCCGGGAGACGATCGCGGAGTGGTTCTAGGCGTTGAGCCAGTTCGTCTGGTACTTGAATGGTGAGTTCAGCCATTGTTGCTTTTTCGTATCTGAAAAACTGTGAGTTTATAACCAACTTGGATGAGTTATGTTCTTTCTATCATAATCTGAATCGATTGATTGAGCTGACGCGATTTTCCTCAGGGAACGCTATGCGATCGCACTCATAGCATCACAGCTTCATGCAAAATGCGATCGCGACTGCGTTCTTTCAACATATCCACTGTAGCCATATCAACCTTGCGATTGAGTAGCTGTTCTAAATCAATTAATAGTCCTCCGGGAAACCAGGGGGTGATTTTTGCTAAATCATAGTCAACCAAAAAATCAATATCACTGTCTTCCGTTGCTTCTCCCCGCGCCACCGAACCAAACACTCGCACGTTGTAGGCTCCATGCTTTTGGGCAATAGCCAGAATTTGCGATCGCTGATCGTGTAACAAATCTTTAATGCCTAACCCTGTTTTGCTAGTCATACTGCTACTCTCGGTCAACTAATTCTCCTTCTCATCTGACTCATCCAGATACAACCGAATAAACTCCTCGGCAGCCACCGGATTAAGCTTATTCAGCCCCTTCCTAATTTCGAGAATGGTATTACCTCCTGGATCTCGACTCTCATTGACCCAATGGTGAATTGTTGATCGCCCAATAGTTGGTAAAAGTATAGTCAAATATAGACAGACTGAATTTCATTGCAGAAATTCCCTTCACTTTTACTTTGAGAGATTAATTCTCCTTGGATGAACTACGCACCTCTCTATCCCATAGCGGTTAAACGCATTTGGGAAT